>DASVEV010000059.1:0-22858 GCA_036380415.1 Nitrososphaeraceae archaeon | reverse complement strand
TTTTTGGGAAGGACTTGATGGGACTCAAATTCTTACTCATTGGATGCCACTAGGCTATCGTGCTGGACTTTTTTTAGATCAGCTATCCCTTTCGTTGAAACAATTAAAAAAATATGCTTCAACTAATCAAATTTTAATGTTGTCTGGAAGCGGCTCTACTCCTCCACAACCTGAATTAGTTGAGGTTATAAAAGAATGGAATAAAAAAGTAAATGGAAAAAAAGTAACGAAACCTAAAAGTGGATATAATATGATCATGTCCTCTCCTCTTCAATATTTTAATTACTTAGAAAAACAAAACATAAAGTTCAAAGTAAGAAAAGGAGAAATGTATTCGGGAAAATTTTCTGCTGTGTATCCTGATTGTACATCCACACGTATGTGGCTAAAACAAGGAATGAAAGAATTTGAAAACAGTATTTTACTTCTCGAAAGATTAGATGCTCTAGCTTGGTTAATTAATATACATGACGAAAATATTTCAGATCAGCTTCATAAGTATTGGAAGAAAATACTATTTATTGCAATGCATGATGTTTTACCAGGTACAGGCGTTGATGAAATATACAATGAAGTTAGGGAAATATTTGAAAATGAGAGAAAAAGTATAGACAGATCAATTTTTGAATATTTGAGAAAATTGTCATTAATGACTAATTATGATAACGACATTTTTATTTTTAATCCTCTATCATGGTTAGTTACAAACTGGACAGAAATACTTTTAGAATTTAATGAAGGTGAAATCAAAGGTATAAGTTGCTTAAAAAATGGAGATCAGGTTATAGAGATAGAAATTCTGGATTATTCTTTATATCAAGATAACTCTATTAAAAAAATAAGTATAGGTTGTATTATTTCTGTACCTCCATTGGGATACAAAACTTTAGAGATAGTAAAATCAGATACAATAGACGGCGAAACTCTAATTGCTCACGATACAAGTTTTAAAAATAAAGAATACGAAATCGAAGTAAATAGAGAAAATGCAATTATTACAGTTTTTAGATCCATAAAGAATAACAAAAAATTATACTATTGTACTGGAAATGAAATAATATTAGATGAAGAGATAGGAGATCTTTATTATCATAGAGAAAATCTAAAATTATTTAAATCAGAAACTGGGGATGGGATTAAATATGGAATATTTAAACCAGAAAAATATGAAGTAATACATAGAAAACTGAAATCCCATATCAAGTTTAAGAGCAAATATTTTGCACTACGATGGCCCTATAGATTTACTGAAAAGCTGAAACCAATGATGTATAGACACGATTTCATAGATATAGAAAAAGAAATAATAATTTACAAGAATTTAAACAGAATAGATTTTGTAACTCATATATTTAACAAACATCCTCACTCACGACTCAGAGTAAAGTTTGATACTAAAGGCACAGCTAAAAGTTATTGGTGTGGAACACAATTTGGTGCTGTTGAAAGAAAACCCGATCTTTACGATCAAAAAGATAGCAGCAAGTGGTTTGAGAAACCTTCAGGAGTATTTCCCTCACTTGAATGGATTGACTATTCTATAAAAAATGACTCTAATAAAACCGTGGCAATTAGTCTGCTTCATCAAGGTTTGCCATCTCACGAAATCAGAAACGGATCAATATATATTACGTTACTACGTAGTATAGTATTATTATCTTCTGATGGTATAATGGGACCATGTATACCTACACCCGATGCAGCAGAAGTGAAACCATACACTTTTAAATATTCAATCTTACCTCATGAAAACGATTGGAGTGAGGATTTAATATACCAACATGGATCGGAAATAAATATGCCGTTAATACCAATACAGATAAAGAAAAACAATGGTAGAAAAAATAATATTGCTGAGAATAATGGGAGGAATAACGTAAAGGTATTAGATGATTCTAAATCATTTCTTGAAATCTCAGAAAGTAATGTGATATTGAGTACGATGAAGTTAAGTGATGATAAAAAGGGAATTATTTTAAGAGTTTATGAAACAGAAGGAAAAAAAACAATTACAAAAATAAAACTTGCAGCAAAAATAAGAAAGACCAAATTAATAGACTTTATGGAAAATGAGATTCAAGAAATCAAAAAGATAGAAAATGATACAATTACTATTGATATAGATCCATTTAAAATAATAACCTTAAAAATCATTTTAAAATGAATAAAAATGCAAAAAAATGTTTAGAAAAAGTACTTTTATCCGGAAAAAATGAAAAATACATTTTTCAATACAATAACTCTTTCACCAGCCGCAAAAATAATGATAATATATTAAGTTTTTAGTCAATAATTATTCAAGTCACATTATAAAGTACTAACAATTATTAACTAATGCAAACCTTAAGTTTTAATCACATTTTAACTCATCGAATTACTGAAGGGAATGATCCTGTAGCTATTATTCTTGTAGTTTTACTATCTGGTTTCAATATTAAAAATTTTTGTTTTTCATAATAGACAATAGGTTTTTCTAAAGATAACAATATTTTAGAATTATTAATTAAAATTTTTAGTGGCTTTACTTGTAGACCTACTGAAAGTAAATATGTTTGTGTGTCTGTAATCTCACCGTCGTAATATTTATTTTTTGAAAAATCTGTGACTATTACTTCGGTATCTGCGGTCTTTATGGTATCACCAGAGCAGATAATATCCCCTCTTTCTATTTCGCTCGGTGAAATTCCTTTAACCGCTAAACCAACCCGTGACGGACTTGAAGACTCATCTACGGGGTCATCATGCATTTGAATAGATTTAATTAAGACTTCTTTATTTGAAGGCAGAATTCTTAACTTATCATATACTCTAATTCTTCCTTGTTTTATTACCCCAAGTAAGACTGTCCCAACACCTTTCACGTCAAAGCTATGATCAATTGGCATTAAAAGATCTCCCTCTTTCGACTTAGAGTGGAGATTATTTATCTCCTCTTTTAAAATTTCTAGATTTTCTATTTTTTTAAAATTTTCAATTGAAGTACCTTTAATCATCTGATTAAGTCTTTGTTCGTCAATATTATAAGAATGAAGCAAAAAGCCATTTCTAATATCTAGGCTACTTATAGCAATTATTTGTTCCGCAAGATATTTGTCCAAATGTGTTATATTTAACACTACGAAATCTGTCATATTCAAGACTTGAGGTAAAGTCTGAATTTTGTCTGGAAAAGAAATAGGAGCAATCAAAGTAAATATTCGATCATTTAATTTTCTGTCATAAAGCACTATATCAGAAAGAGTACCTCTTTTACCAAACTCGTTAAGGAATTCATTGTTTCCAAGAACAGCTATATTCAAACTTTCCAATAACAAAAGATAATAAATAATCAATAAAATTGTTTATAAATTTGTTGAGTTATTATCAATGATTAGTGGAAGTGAAGAAAAATAGATTTCATTCATTGTTTTTACCATTAGTAGTCTCAGGTATAATTATATCAACTTTTGGATTTTTTTTAATTTATTTAGGTCAAAGTATTGAACATGGAGAAGGATTTAAAATAGTAGGAATGAGATTCATAGTTGCAGGTATTGCTACAATAGGTCTCGGGTTTTTTGCTCAATACTATACAAAAATTAGAAATTCTTTACTTGTTTTTAAATATTTTGTGCAAAGTTTTAAGAAAAACAATAGGTCCTATAGATAAATCTTTTTTATTTTAAAATACGAAATAAGGTTAATAGAAAGGTAAGCTTTTATACATAATTTATGCAAGAAAATCATGACATCACTAAATAATGATAAAAAAATTCATGTAATTGTTCATGGAAATAGACAAAATTATGACAAAGTCAAAAATATGTTGGTAGAAAAAAAATTAAATGAAGAGAAAATAGCCATGGCATCTTTAGAAAAAGCAGGAGAGATTGGAGAATATGTAGCTATGACATGGCCTCCAATGGCAGCTAGAGAAGTAATAGTAAGTGAGATTGTGGGGACAAATGCTCAAGGCGAAGGAATGGGAGCTTGGGGGTCAATTGAACAGAAAGAACTATTTAGATTTCCTTTATGATGATAGAAGATTGCCCATATATCAAACATGTTAACTAACATTACCATTCCATAATACATTATTTAGATCATTTTATTATAATATATAAAAGGTGAAAAGTTATATCAATTGAACAAAAACAAACAGTTCTGAACCTTTTCAAGTCAGGGATTCCCCTTGAAATAATTGCATTTCAAACAGATTTAGACGTCCAAGAGGTCCAAAATATAGTAAACCAAGAAGACCAAAGACACTCAGATCAAAATATTTCCAATTCGCCTTCATCTTTAGCAGAATTTTATCTTGATGCTATAGTAGATATTAATGAATTAATTAAGAATGCTCAAGCAAGAACATGGTCTGCCTTGCAAGCAAAGGAGTTTAATATTTCAACGGAGGATTCTAGACAAATTTTGGAAAATTTGCTTGAATCTAAGACACGACTAGTTATTATCCATGTGGATTTAGTAGGATTTACAAAGCTTTGTATGAATCTTTCGGCTAACAGATTGGCAGACATTATACGAGCTTTCACTCAAGAAATGTCCATTTTAATAGCATCCTATGGAGGTCACATAATAAAATTTGTTGGAGATGCAGTTTTGGGTTTTTTTTTAGTGAGATCATCTGATAAAAATTTTGATAAAATCCCTTGCATTAATGCAGTTAATTGTGCCCTCTCAATGACCACTGTAATTAGACATGGAATTAATCCTATCTTAAGTCAATATGATTATCCTGAGATCCATGCTAGAATAGGAGTTGATGTAGGAGAAAATGTCGTCGTTCAATATGGATGGGAAACAAGTGTATTAAAACATGGCACGGAAAATATCATAACAAAAAAACCTATTATCGATATTTTAGGATACACAATAAGTATAGCAGTTAAAATGACATCACTTGCGGAATCTGATCAGATTGTAATAGGACAATTAGTATATGATTCTGTTGACAATAATCTAAAAGAAAGATTCAAAGATTTGCCTATAAATACAGAAGTATGGAATTATATATCTAGTGCTACAGGCGGAATATATAGATTATATGGAAGTATAAGAGATTCCACCTACTATTAATTTTAATATAGATTTACTTTATTTCCAAAGCAGGTTTTAATTTAATTTGTACATTATATATATAGACAAATTGTAATATCAACAACAATGACTGTTACCGAAGGAAAAATAATTATTCATAATTTTGAAAGTTCAGTATTAAAATCTAATCCTTTGAAAGATCCACACAATAGAGAAATTATAGTATATGTCCCACATGATTATTCACAAAGTCGATCCAAAGGGTTCCCTGCAGCTATTGGTCTTTCAGGTTTTGGTGGTAATGGTAGAACTTTATTCAATATAGATCCTTTTAGTGAAAACGTTGAACAAAGAATGAATAGATTAATTTGCGAAAAAAAATGTGGTTCTATGATTTTAGTTATTCCAGATTGTTTTACAAAATTTGGAGGAAATCAATATATAAATTCTACAGCTACAGGAAGATATGAAGACTATATCGTTAAGGAAATAATCCCATTCATAAAAAATAATTACAATATTTCGTCATTTGGCGTATGGGGTAAATCGTCAGGTGGGTATGGTTCACTTGTTTTAGGAATGCGTTATCCCGAGATATTCAAGGCGATTGCTTGCCATTCTGGAGATGCCGCATTTGAATATTGTTATTTACCAGATTTTCCAAGCGCTTATGCAAGTTTCAAGCAAGCCGGAGGAATCAGAAACTGGTTCAATCAATTCTGGAATAAACCGAATAAAAAAGAAAAAAGTGATTTTCTAGCCTTAAACATTTTATGTATGGCAGCACATTATTCTCCCGACCCAGCATCACCATTAGGTGTTAGAATTCCTTTTGATCTCGAAACTGGTGAATTAAATGACGACACATGGAAAATGTGGAAGAGATTGGATCCCATTAAAATGATAAGCCAGTATCAAAATAACCTCAAGAAATTGAGTTTCTTGTACCTAGATTGCGGAACCAAGGATGAATTCAACCTCCACATTGGAGCAAGAATACTTCACCAAAAACTAGAAAATATGGATATTAAACATTATTATGAAGCATTTGATGGGGGTCACTCTAATACAAGTTTCCGATATGATACTTCATTTCCAATGATTTATTCATCACTTTCATAAGAATATTTGTAAGATAATATAGAGTAAAAAATTTCTTGTATATTAGTCTGAATAATAATCTATATAAATTAAATACTACTTGCAAGGAATTAAAGTAACTTAAGAACAATATGTACCTTGGTTATCTAAACTTATTATATAATGTATTTGAATTCACTTAATATACAATGTTTTCATCTGACTGTATACAAAGAAATGAATAGAACAAATTCACTAATTATTTTAGCATCGTTAACTTTGGGAGCATTTTTGGTATTTAACAACGCACCTATGATCGATGTGTCAGCATCTGGAGACAGATCAGAACACTATTATCCACCAACACAAGATTATCCACCAACACAAGATTATCCACCAGCCAATGGATACACTTCAGATATGCAATACAATCAAGATAGATATGGAGGAGATTCAGACCAATATGAAAGTGGATATTACGAGGATCACTATGGGAAACCACATAAAATAAAGTAATATCTTCCTTTTTTATGACAATTTAGGTGTGTTATAAAATTTGTGACTAAATCTTTGATCGACCGATACATACAACCTCTAATAATTCTTATAATAATTAATTGTAATTATGATTAAACAATAATCTTTTCATACAGTATATTAGAAATGCAATTTGTATCCATTACAATATCTATCCATTTATATTTAAGATGGTACTTTTAGGTTGTAGGGAAAATCGAAGCGTCATTTCTGACCTCTCCTCTGTAGGATACTCCTCTCGTTCTTTTGTTAATTTAAAAAGACTATTGCTATCTAAAACAAAATGAACCATTACATTAGAAGAGTTAGAATATCTATCTACAGAAACAGATGCTGAGCTTATTTTCTCATGGTCAATATTATTAATTGTAGACCAGTACTCTTTTACATTAAATAATTCATTAAATGTATCTGGAATTTTTATTTCCATATGAATATAAATGAAACCCTCTTCAATTCTTGTCATGTTATATTTAAATGGAATTTCAAATGAAATTTTTCTAGATTGTTGATCATAACCATAATTTACTATTTTATCATTGAACGACAAGATGGTTATTTTTTTATCTGGATTATCTATTACAAAGTCCAGTATATTTCCTAAACTCAGATAGGAATCAAATTTTAGATTTATATTCTTATTTAAATCAGAATAGTCAGATAAAGCAACATTTACTTTTAATCTGTACATTCCACTATCCAGTTTCGGTCTATCAATAAGTATTATTCCATTTTTATCAGCGTTCATCTGATGCTGCTGCCTCTGCTCATCCCAGCCTCTATCAATTATATAATGATTATTATTCCTATTTTCATTCCTGCTTTCATTAGGATCAAATTCTAGGATTAAAGTTCCATTTTTCGAAATGAAAGATCCGTTTAGAAATATATTTTCGATAACTTTCCCATCATATAATTCACTTTTTAATATGGTAATGTTGTAAAAATCAGGCACATGTGTTATATTTTTATCAAAATCTATTAATTGGAATATCAAAGATCTTTTTTCATTAATATTTGATTTAGTCATAGATGGTTTGAATTCAACATGTAAACTTAGAGGAGTATCTTCTAAATTGAGTGGGGGTAGATAATCGATACCAAAATTATTTCTTATACCATTACCATACACATTTGGTAATATCAAAGAATAAAATGATAGTAATATTATTAATGATATCACTATTACTAAAAATTGCTTCATAGTTTCTCAATCTAAAAAATAATAAGAAAAGTTTACATCAATTTATAAAAAAAGAAGAGATTTTTTTCTGTCTATCTAAACAGAAAATTACAGATACTTTCGTTAAAATTCAGCAGACATTCTTTCTTTAACTGTTCAGTAAATTTCCCTTGATCGTCTCCAAAATCTTTAGGATTGTCATTAAATGGAGGAATTTCATCCGGTTGATCTAAAGGCATTGTAATAATTTCCAACTTAACAGGAACATTTATCATTTTGTTATCTCTTAATATTTTTAGTTTTACAATATCTCCTTCTTTCGTATTCTTCAAATAATCAGTTATATCTGAAACTGAATTTATAGTCTGATTATTAATTCCAATTATTACATCGCCGCCTAATCTGTATTGAGTATTATTTATTATTTCAACTATATATCCACCTCGTATTCCTGCTTTATCTGCTGGACCATTGGAATTTATGTCAATTACGAGAAAACCACGTGCTTCGGTTAGATTCATTTTCTTTGCAATATCAGGCATTACGTCGATTCCTGTAATACCAAGCGAAGGATGTTGTGATGAACTAATAAGAGTTTGAGAATCGGGTCGTGCTTGTAATACAGTAGTCTTTTCTTGAACAATTCCATCTCTAATAATGGTTAATGAAATTTTATCTCCAACTGATTTTTCCCTTTCTAGATAAGAAAGTATGTCATCTATTTTTCTAACAGGATTTCCATCAATTGCTAGAATAATGTCGCCACCGAGTTCAACTTCTCTTCCATCTATAGTATCAATTTTATCTCCACCTCGTATTCCTGCTTTATCTGCTGGACCATTGGAATTTACGTCAATTACGAGAAAACCACGTGCTTCGGTTAGATTCATTTTCTTTGCAATATCAGGCGTGACATCTACTCCTGTAATCCCAAGCCATGGATGCGGATAAGAACCATTTTTCAATAATTCAGGTATTACCTTTTTTAATGTGTTGGATGGAATTGCAAATCCCACTCCAGCGTATACCCCTGTATTGGAAAATATAGCAGAATTAATTCCGATTACCTCACCATTAAGATTTAATAATGGACCTCCTGAATTACCGGGATTTATAGCTGCATCGGTTTGAATGATATCAGGTATTGAAAATGTTGCTACTCTAGGATCATTTCCGAAAATATTTTCTGGTGTTGATGGAAGCAATCTTCCTAGCCCACTAATAATACCCTCTGTAAGTGAACCAGATAAGCCAAAAGGATTACCAACCGCAGCAACGGTTTCTCCAACAATAAGATTAGATGAATTACCCAGTGTTAATGGAAATAGTTTTTCCTTTGGAACATCATCTATTAAAAGAATGGCAAGATCACTATGCGGATCTGAACCTATTACTTTACCTGTATAAATAGTTCCGTCAGAAAATGTAACGTGAAGATCTTTACCTCCTGAAGTTACATGATTGTTGGTAACAACATGTCCATTTGTGTCATACACAAATCCTGAACCTAACCTGCTACCTAACAACTCGGTGGTTTCATCCTCACTAGAAATCTGCACTACTGACTTTTCCACATTTTTGAATAACTCTGAAAGAGTATGAGTTTTATTGGTAAAATCTTCGGTTGCAAGAGAATCTTCCATGCTATAATTAATTGTAATTAAAGTTACCAAGGAAGCTGCTATAATTAAGAATGTTATTCTATTGTATAACTTCTCGACAGTCTTTTTGAAAATTAACCTATTATGATTCAATATCATTTTATAAATTTTAGTTATGTATATTTCTTGATGATCACTTTCAAATAAATCTATATAGATTTACTATTTTTGTACTAATTTAACCTCATCTATATATTTTAACCATTTTATATTAATTCTTGAATCATCTATATATAGAAAAATCATTATTACTACCATATTCAATATAATAAATTTACATAAAATAAATTATGGACACCTTTAGCAATTGCATATAGAAAATAAGTTAAAGAAAAAGGGGGTGTAAAATCAGCTTTCTGAAAAGCCAGTGCACTTCTAACACAATCACATGTGCCTGAACTAATTTGCGAATTATTTAAAGTGGCAGTTATACAACATTTCTTAACCGAGAAATTGCAATTCTGTTGTCTCCTATGACAGTATTGTAAGGTTTATCAGTTGAATTGAAATGTTTTGGTTATAGTTATGAAGTATTTCATTTGTATTGGTGGGTAGCTGTTAATTTTACGGTTCCTCACCAAAGTTTGCCATCATCTCGTAAGGGTAAAGCAAATAGCTCTTAATGTCGTTTCAATCCTGGAGCACTAACTGAAGCAGGAATAGATGAAACAGTTTTTTGATTAATTACTTTAGTGACAGTAAAATTAGATAGGGACGTGTTGGTCGCATTTTCTCATCCTGCATATGCCGGTATAAAATACAAGAGACTGTCAATAAAGCCAAGAGAAGTATTATAATAGATACTTAATATTTTATACCCATTTCAGTTATTGGTATCTAATGAAATTATTAACTTTATTTTTTAAATCAATTTTATCTTCTCATTGTTAAAAATAAGATCTAGACTTGTTGTTTTATAATACTAATCAATAAGAAAAAATATTTGAATAACGTAAAATGAATATGAAAGATAATGAGTTCTTTTTAATTGGGGACATGAATGCTCATCAAATCAAAAAAAAAGTAAATGACGATACAGTAGCATTATTAATCTTTGGGTCATGTGAAAATCATGGAAATCATCTACCATTTGGATCCGATTTCATTTTCCCTTTAGAATTGGCAAAAAGAGTAGCTATAAAAATCAAAAATTTAATAATCTTTCCACCTATTCCATATGGTGTAAGTACTCATCATAAAAAATTTTATATGACTATGAGTATAGGTACAAATACTCTTGTTAGTATAATTGAGGATTTACTAGAAAGTGTATATAACAATGGGGTATATAAAATTTTAATCATTAATGGCCACGATGGAAATATCGCTCCTATAGAGATTGCCTCTAGAAATACAAAAGATAAATATCCAAATATTACAATAGCATGTTTGGAATCTTGGTGGGAATTAATTGGAAAAATTTCCCCTGATACTTTTAATGTATGGGATGGATTGGGTCATGGGGGAGAAGCTGAAACTTCAGCTATAATGAAAGTTAGGCCAGATTTAGTAAATAAAAATAATATACCTGAGGATACTATGCCTAATTTACCAAAACACCTAAGAATCTTTTGGACAATGGATGAACTTACTAAAACAGGTGCAACGGGGTCTCCAAAAAATGCTTCAGAAAAAAAAGGGGACGTTATTTGTAGGATTTTGGAAGATATGTTAACATCTTTTTTAATGGATATGGAAAAGACTAGATGGAAATATGGACTATACCTTTAAAGGATCCATCCTGACATATTTCAAACTATTTTTAAACAATATTCAAATCTAATGAAAAAATAAATATCCTTATAGAATGTAGTACAAACTTTTTTAACGTTAAATGAATAAATTGATTGGTTTAGACCTGCACATAAATTCTAGTACATCTAGCCGTTCATTGTTGGTGGCCTCCTCTAGGTTACTTTTGTTCTGTTTAATTGAGATCTATATACACAAAAACAAAGAAACAATAATTTTAAAAATATTAAGAATTCATTAATCATATAAGTAAATCATCAATAATATTTTTTTGTAATACTACTCGTATATTTAGATAAAAGTTCTGTTTGAAGTATTAGTTTGCTTATTCCAATATCATAATTTTTGAATTCATTTTGTGTATGTATCTTTATTATATTGCTTCTTTTAATCTTGACAAATCCCATGAAATAGTTGAAGTCAATCTTTGTATCCCTAATATGGTCATTAAGTCAGCAAGGACCCCTATTCTATTATATAGATAATAACTTTTCTAATAGTCATCGGACGTAAAAGTCTAATAAATTACATTTATTAATGAAACTATCATGAGAAAATATCTGGTCAATCGGTTATTATCTCTAGTTACCAAAACCTTTGAAGAATTATCCATCGGTCAAATGATACGTTAAACACCGTTAGAGAGTCCTGTAGCTTCTTAAAAGCACTATATATATTATTTAGTATGAATCAATAACAAATCATCAAATTATTATTTCTTGAATTTATTTCTTTTTCCTATTCATTACTAGCCATATAGAATTCACCACGGACTTTTTAAGAAAGAAACTCCAAAAAATATATCATAATCTACAAGATTAGATGAGAAACATCAATATTAGTGTGAGGAATAAATATCGTATGAAAATCTTCAGTAGAATTCAATAAATAGACATATTCAGCAACCACTAGAGTCACAAAAGCCTAGGTAAAATAAATGGGATTAGATAATGAAGTAACGATACTCGCAATTAATACCAATTACCCAGCTTTATTGGAAAATGCATCAGGATTATTGTAATTCCTTAACAATAAAAACAGTACTAATAATTAACATAAATATATTATGGTAAACTTGCAATGAATGATTATAGTTATAACATATAAAAAAATTAATCTTAATAAATATGTCTTGGTTCTAGACGTACATAAAAAATACGCACAACAATAAGTGATTATTAAGACTATTCGAAGGATGTACTATAAAGTATAATAACAAAAAATCTCTAGAAAAATTGATGCAAATTATAAAAAAATACAGGATTATTGCAATTTTAACTCTATCTATTGTAGCCGGCCTCTATAATAATGCTCTATCTTATGCACAAGAAAGCAATCAAACTCGGGTTGAAGAGGAAGTGGAGGAATATGCAACTGAAGCCAGACATTCCTTAGAAATGAACAAATACAATAAAACTAATAATGTAAGAGATTCAGTTACAATACTATTACAAGATACAATTATTCCAGGAACAGATTTTTTACATCTTTATGATTCTACTCCATCTCATATCGTGAATGGACATATTGCTTTAAAAGCCCCATGTGGAGCTGATAGTACTTCTCCAATCCAGGTTTTAATCGGTTCTGCACCTAATATGACAGCAGCAACTCTTGAAAATATAACTGCTTTATCAACTCCAGGGGAGCAATGTCTCTATCACGTTGATTTGATACCTACGGGAAATGTAACAACAATAACAGATATCGCACTGTCTAATCCTACAGAAGATGAGATAGAATTTCCACCAACTTCATCAGTGGTAATTGGCATAAATGAAGTTATGGAAGGGGAGAATACCCATAGAGAAAATACAGAAAACGCCACTGAATCTACACATACACAATAAGACCCTAAAAAAATTAATTAGCTTGTTTGTATTCAATTATTTTTTATTTTCTAAAAAGCTATGTTCCCATTAGTCAAGATATGTTAATATTATTCCTACTGTTATTGCATAAAAGGCCTTTTAATTAATAAAAGAATTAATATTAATTAAAGTGGCAATTAATTCTCACAGAGTTTAAATTTGTACTAGTTATGAACAGGGGCAAATTCAATTTTTCTTGAATACAGTCCACACAATCACATCAATCAACTAAATTGAATAAATGATAATGATAATGATATATTTCTATATAACAGTGGATTTATAAAATTACTACATACTACAGTTGTAACCACCTATCATAACTAATAGGTAAAAGTAAATCATAATTATTTGAGAAAGACCAATGAATTAAGCATTTTTTGGATTATTGGAAAATACTGTTCGTATTTATCGACATTTGCTTTGTAAGTAATTAGGTATACTTTGTCATTATTCTTGGTAATAAGTTGAAGAGCTTGTTTTTTTTCTCCATCATCAGTTGCGGTAAAGATTATTTTTTTTGCTGGTCTATTATCTGCAAGAACTGTATCAGAAGATTCTACCAACTGAAAATCTTTAAGATTATTTGTCATATTTTTTAGGTGGACATTTGTGATTGTAGCTAGTGATACGTTACTCACACTTAATGAGGATACTCCTAATCCTGCTGGAGATTTATATTGGCTGGAATCTACGATTGGTGCAATAAAGGTAACGAAATCATTCAGACGTTCTTCTTTTTGCCAACTTGAAGGATATTGGATACTTAACTTTAGTTTTGTATTTTCATAAGGTTTAAAATCATCTTGGGAGTTCCCTAAATGAAAAAATCCAAATGCATCATTAAAAATATTTTCAGAATTATTTAGAGATAGAACTAACAAAGAGAGAAAAATAATATAATTAGAAGCAGCCATTATGAATCTCATATGTTTGTATGAAGTTCGAATGCATAATTTTATTTTTTCTAATATTTATAAATATAATCTTCAATATAATTTTTTATTCCTGAAGCTAATAAAAATTCAAGTTTTATTTCATAAAATCTTCTAACGATACTATATTTTTCTTATTTTTTAAAAAAGAAGAAGAAGAAGATATTTTCTTTATGTTTAATTTAGGATATCCGAATTTCATACCTCTTTTCTGGAGTTCATTTTCCAAATAATTCATTATTGAGACTGAGTATTCTCTTTCAGTGTTTAGATTTTTTTTAAAGTTGATAGGATCTTTGAATTTAAAGATTTTTTCATAAAGTTTTATCGAGTTATCAATTTGCAAAGTCTGTAAAATATATTTCATCCTTTCCCATATATCATATCTTAATCTTAAAATCGCTCCACTAACATATTCTACTCCAATATCATTTGCAGAATTTATTATACTTGCTATATTTTCAGTAGAGTCTGTGATAAGAGGAAGAATTGGATCAATATTAATAACACATTTTATACCCGATTTGTAGAAATTTTCTATCACTCTGAAAACTGATTTAGACGTTGGTGTACCTGGTTCAATAACCCTTTTTATATTCTCATTGTTTGTAGTAATTGACCATACAACAAAACAATTATTTGAATAACGTTTGTGTAATTCTAAATCTCTCTCTATTAGACTAGATTTTGTAAAAACATAATATGGAATTTCGAACTCTTGGAGGACCTCAACGCATTTTCTAGTAAGAGAATATTTTAGCTCTGCTGGCTGATAGGCATCAGTTGCTGAGGCTATCATTACAGGAGTAATTATTTTCCCTTTCCAAGATATTATCTGTTTATATAGTAAATCTGTAGCATTGATTTTTGCATATATATGGTCATAAAATTCTGGTGACCACTCATAGGTAGCATAACAATAACCGCACCGATGTTGACAACCATTATATGGATTTATAGTTACACCTTCTTTTCCATATACAAAAAAATCATGAAGAATTGATTTACTTTCTTTAGCCGTAAATAGAGGCGCGGATTTTTTATACCATGATGATAAATTCATATTCTAAATTTAATTTTTTATGTCTAATTAACTATATAGTACTATTAGGTCAGGGAGAGAGTATCATTATTTTTTAAAAAATAAACTAGTACGTATATGATTAATTTTTAATTTATTCGTTATCCTCAGGTTTTTCACCTTCGATCGTTGGTCCTTTTACCTTTCTTTTACGAACAGTAATCAATACTCTTTTACCTATGAATTCACACATGTACTCTTGATTACTTTCTGGGACTGGTATAGAATTAATATTTTCTATTGTTGTGATAAAATTTATTATGGCTATTTCGTCATTCATTTGAAATAATCAAATAAAAAACATGTTATTATAGTTTAAAGATGTTTATACCATAGTACTAGGAAGCAAATCCATAATGAGCGCGAGATTTATGATTATATATTCTAACAATAACCATAACCATTGAAATACGGGATTTATTAATTAAATAAATATTAACTGTAATATTCAGATCCAAACTCGGTAATCCTGTCACAAAATATAATGTACTCTTGCTTCATCTTATTACTGAAACAGGACGAATTGACTCCACTAAGGTTATGAGCCATACTATGTAGCATATTGATTACATAAATGGTATTCTGGATTGGTAAAAAAGAAGAAATAATTAAAATTGTAAAACAATGATGAAAAAAGAAAAAGACATCATTGTGATGAAATATAATCAATATCACTTATGGTTAATATTAAAAATTATTCTATAATAAGAAATTAAATTATTACTTCAAGTTATAGGAGGATTCAGACTATAAATTTACAATTACATTTTGAAAATAAATATAAGTAACTTTATATCTTACAACAAGACGTACCAAGAAAGAATTATGAAAAAGAATTTATTTTTATTAATATTAATTGGTTTAGTTGTATTAAATTTTATCCTATCCTTATATGTAATTTCTCTAATGTTCAGATAATTTCAAAAATTCTCAATTATAATATTATTTTATTAATATTAAATTAATAGCCTATATGAAGGAAAATGGCATAGCTAATTTTATAAATATCATGTGAAATGATTTATGTTCATAGCTTTCTTCATTACCAATGAATGGGAGTCAGGCTATGACAATTGAGTACAATTTTTGCTACCTAGTCAGAACAATGGTGAATTTGTATACAAATATTTAGATTTATATTATACAAGATTTTGAGATATGACAAAATGGATTTTTAGCCAGCCTTAAAAATTGCATCACGTATATCTCTCGATCTTCTTAGAAGGATTCTTCCTGCTTCCGCGGATATCTCTGGTTGTAGATTTTGGGCAAAAATAGCTCGATATGAACTTATGAATTGTCCCAATATCAAACCTTGAACATATCCAAAAGCATAATCTTCTAACCGTTGTATACCAAACTCTGGCGGAATGGTATTTCTAAAAAGAGTCATCAAAGCAGGCATAATTATTATAGATTCATCTATGATATTTTCTAATAAGCCGCGTAAGTTATTGTTTAGAGACATTTTTAATAGAAAGAATTAACAAAGTATGCATCCAGAAAATTTTATTTTATAAGTTTACTGTATTATTAATACAGGTATGCTTATGTTACTTATTATTTTTCGAGCATCACTGAATAATGACCTTATCCATGAGTCGATATGAGAGGTTGTTAAAATCAATAGATCAAAGTTATTCTCTTTAATTTCTTTAACTATTTCATCGTCAGCTTTCCCTGCTCTAAATTTATATGAAATTTTATTTTTACATCCAGCTGCTTCACATTTCTTAATTTTTTCTTCCATAGCATCTATTACATCTCCTTTTATATGTCTATGAAAGTCATAATTATCCATTTTTGATGATTCATGAGAACCTTCCACTGTGACATGTTCAAATTTTTCAACATCTTCTAATATACGTAAAATGAGCAATTCTGCCCCTGTAGAATTGGATAAAGAGACTGCATACAAAAGTGCTGCATCGGATTCATCCTTACCGTCATCAGCAACTAATATTTTTTTAAAAGAGGGAATACTATCTTTAGAATTTGAATAATCTTTGGATTCTTTAGATTTAATATTCTCTGGTTCATCTTCTAGTTCTGGAGATACACTTCCATCAGGACTTATTATTTCATTTCCATCAGAATCTAAATTATCATTGTCAGTGCTCATACAAAATAAAATCATGGTATGTAATTTATAATTTTGTAATAGTAATAATATTATAATAATAAAACATCCTATTTGAGGTAATTATCTTCATTTGATACGTGTTTCATTATGATTCATATTAATAGAGTCATATATACGAACTACCAGTATATTGATTCTAATAAAATATGTTGTGATAATAACAATGTAAAAGATTCGTGGATGTCTTATTAAAATCTATATTAAAACGAATAATCCCGTTATTTGTTGGTGGGACTATTACGGGTATAATTTTAATTTATTTTTTTGGATTTCTCATTTCTATTCTTTTTAATAATATGGTATGGTTAATTATCTCGACTTTTCTTTACAGATATCAGTGGAAAATGGATGGTACAGAAGATGTCATAATTCTTTATATCTTTATATTTTCTAAGATTAAAAAGAAAAAAATCAAGTAATCAATTAGTTTTTATGTATAATATTCCTTGGGAGTTTTTTGATAATATATTATATTAATTTTTATGGATTTAATTTGTTATTTACTTAAACAATTTTAGATTCTAACTTTTGAGATAATATTTATTACATAAAATCATTATATCATATAAAAAAGTATAATTAAGTTTTATTTTGGATTAATATGTTAAAACCTTTAATGGAGAAAATTTATTTATACTTATTTATTTTATATAATAAAGTATCTGAATTTAATTTTGTAAATGCTTTAGCTCTATAATCTCTATTAGATAGATTTTTCAAAATAAAATGTTTTTCTATTGTCAAATCAATACATTTAATGAGATTTCATAATATCTTAAGTTTTCTAAGTAACTTATTATTTTTTATAACTATATCCTATATTTTATCGATAACTAGAAAAGGTAAAATAAATAATGATAGATAAGTTAACTAACAGTGACTATGTAAGTAATATTTCCTGTTTTCTACTACCTTTATAATAACAATATTAAAAATAAAATATATGATTTTAAAGTATAATTCTATATATAACAGTACAATATTAATAAGGAAAACTAATATATTATTTATAAATGCGTTTTTTTATAAAATCCTATCTGATGATAATTGGTATTTGTGCTTTATTTGCTATTAGTATATTGACTCCTAATAACACATTTCAAATTCTAGTTTTTCACGAAATAAAAGCATCAGTATTAGACCAAAATGCATCATCGAATATACAACAAAATCAACCATTACAGCAGCAACAACAAAATCAACCATTACAGCAACAACAACAAAATCAACCATTAGATAACAATTTGATAATTGGTTCCTTTGGTAATGATCGATTAACAGGTACTGCAATTGACGATATAATAGTTGCATTATCTGGTTCAGATACTGTACATGGATTAACAGGCAATGATAAAATACAGGGAAATGAAGAAACAGATCAGTTATACGGTGATGAAGGAGACGATATAGTTCAAGGAGGAAGTGGTAGTGACCTTTTGCATGGAGAAGAAGATGATGACGTCATAGCTGGAGGAGTTGATGATGATTATTTAATAGGAGGTAACGGAAATGATAAATTGTACGGGGATGTTGGTGATGATATTCTTTCTGGGCTAAAAGGTGCAGATTATTTTGATTGTGGAGATGGAGTAGATGTTATAATTGATTTTACTTTAAATGAAAGTGATGATACTGCAGGAAACTGCGAAGAGATTCAGAATAATTAAGCTAGATATGTGTCAAGAACAAATTTCATAATATATGTTTAAAATAGTGCAACATTCTTTGAGAAAACTATGGAAATGGGAGGACTTTTTACTTTGTATATTTTAGGTAAAACAAAAATACTAATATTAGTTCTAGAGAGCATCTTAAAACTAAATGGACACAATAAAAAATTATAATTATCATTATAATGGTACCCAACCGAAATTGATAAAACCACGTCTTTTTAAGAAACCAATGATTCTTGTCCTATTGAAAATCAAATAAAGGGTGAAAATAAAACGAAAGATGTAAAGAATGACCATATGGTTGTAATGGAATTAAAAAATATAACCAAAATATTTGAATCTCCAGCAGGAGAATCTGTTGTTCTTGAAGATATTAATTTCAAAATAAAAAGAGGGGAATTAATATCAATTGTTGGACCAAGTGGAAGTGGCAAATCTACATTACTTAATATTATAGGCGTACTGGATAAACCAACTTCAGGAGAAGTTATCATAAATGGATTTAATATATTATCTCTTAATGAATCTGAAATCGCACAAATGCGAAATAACTTAATAGGATTTATTTTTCAATCATTTAACCTAATTAATAGAACGAGTGTTCAAAAGAATATTGAAATTCCTGCTATAATCATGGGAATGGATAAAAGCGTGCGCCATTATCGTTCTCAAAAGTTATTGGAACTATTAGGAATAAAAGACAAGGCAGAATATAAACCGATGAACCTAAGCGGTGGGCAGCAACAAAGAGTTGCTATTGCGCGCGCATTAATTAATGATCCAACAATAATTTTAGCGGATGAACCAACGGGAAACTTGGATACCAAAACTGGAGAAGAGGTTTTTGATTTACTTAAAATGCTTACCAGAAAATATAAAAAGACAATTATTCTGGTAACTCATAATCAAGAGCTAGCACTAGAAACTGATAAGACCATTTTTATAAGAGATGGAAAGATAGAAAAGGAAATTCTTAATTAAATAACCAATAAAAATGATTAAAGATATAAAGAAAAAACTGAAGAACCTTAATATTAGATATTTGCGAGTAAATGAACTGAAGATAATAAAATTATGACACTTACTTTCTTCATTATATTTTCTTCTCTATTTTTGTTATTTGTTTTGGTAATTTTTATAAATTCCAATTCTTTAATCCTTAGTAATGGCTATGGACAAAGGGAACCTCTTGATGATAGAAGTCCAACATTTCTTGAAGCATATTGGACAAATAAACCGACAACAACATTATCTCAATCTCAAGTACCGGACAATCCCATAAAGGTTGAAGTTGGCCCTGGAGAAGGTCCATCAACCCTTGCGGTAGTATTGGTTAATACGGGAAGATCAGAAATTACTGGAATAACAGGTGATTTAACACTACCAGAAGGCTTCAAAGCTATAAGAGGTGAAAATGATGTAAAATCTGAAAACATTTCTGTTGCAAGCTACAATTCAATTGCAAAACCTGGAGAGAGTTTCCCTCTTTATTTTACTTTTGGAGTTTTGAATGACACAAAAGTAGGTCCTTATTATGGAGCTATGAAAATCACTTATTCAAAAGTTCTCGAAACCGGACAAATTGTGTCAAATATCGCAGTACCTTTCCGTATCCCCGGCAAAGTAATTTTAGATGTCATATTGCAGAAACAAACCTTGATTACTAACACACCCAATAATTTACCAATTTTATTGTATAACAAGGGATCTGCCAATGCAAACGGGGTAATTGTCACAATTACCAATATATCTGGAGGAACTACAACAATAGGAAACAAAGGTCTTCAAAATAATGCTAATAGTAATATTGACAATTCAATACTTTACAATAATTCTGAGGCTAATAACAATAATAATAATAATCTTGGTATTAACTATACTATCCCAATTAATTCTACTAATGCTACTGAAAATATTTTAACAAAACAAATGTCACAAAGAGAATTGCATGTTAGACCAATTGATCTTCAAGCTACGACATTTAATGTAGGGAGAATTTTAGCAAATAATACGGCATTAATTATTCCACTAATATACCCTGATTATTCTTCTGGTGGAACTATCCAAAATATGAAATTAAAGATAGATTATAATGATCCTTATGGCAATAAAAAAAATTTAGAAACTTCTGTAGGGTTAATAATTTCCCCTAATCCTCCAGAATCTGTCTTGAGTATAGATGAAGCTATAAAGGTCTTAGATACTAATAATACTGATAAAAATAATAACAATAATAACAATAATACTGTTGATAATATAACTTCCAATACTACAAAAAAGGATAATCTCATGCTACGAGCTGGAATGATTGAAGGTGCTAAGATAACTGTTTTTAATAATGGAAATGAAGAGCTAGAAGATGTTGTTTTTTCTCTTAAATCCGAATCAGACTCTGTTAAAATTCTTGGAGATACAAGATGGACGTTGAGTTCTATAGAACCATTCTCAAAAAAAGAATTATTAACACAAATCTTTTCATCAGAAGAAGTAATAAGTAAACCTATTTCATTTACATTGGATGCTGAATATATTTCAGGAGGAAAGTCTAAAAAAGATTCACTTTCTATAGGAGCTTATATACAAGGACAAATAAAAATAAGAACATATGAAGTATCTGTTGAAAATATAGGTGGGGTTCTAAACCTAGTTGGGAATTTGTTAAATGAGGGGAATACAGTAGCACTTTTTACTACTATAGAAATTATTAATAATACTAATAATGAATTATCTTCTAAACTTACATCAAATTTTTCGCAGACTGGAGATAGGATAAAACAACTACCTTTGCAAAGTTTATCGTCACCTCAATATCTAGGAGACCTCACAGAGAATTCACCATTACCTTTTAGTATTCCCATTGCTATCAACTCAGATACAGAAAATGGAAAATATCGGACAAATTTAAAAATAATTTATAAAGATGATTTGCGAACAGAACATGATTTAGTTTTAAACGAAACGGTATATTACATACCTGTAGAAGGAGATCAAACTAACAAGAGTGACAAAAGTAGTAGTAGTATTTTTGGTTTTACTATATCTAATTTTGTAACTACTATAATTGTTATTTTTCTTTTATTCGGTCTGATCGTTATTGCAATAATATTTATTTTATTTACGGTAAAAAAGAGAAAAAATAAAAAATCAAAATTATATGAATCATTAAAGAATCAAGATAATAATATGAAAGATTTTTTGGGTGACAAAAAAGATGAAAGAGTCTGAAAAGCAATTAATAAAAAATAAAAGTTATTATGATGTTTTACCAACTAGTAAAAGAAATAAAGGGTAAAGAAATTCGAAATGGATTTTAAAGAAATAATACTCTTATCGCTGGATGCTATTAAAGAGAGAAAAACAAAATCTTTACTGACAATTGTAATGGTAATGGTTGGGAGTAGCCTTATGATTGCCGTTAGTGGAATGGGTGCTGGCTTTAGCGAATTTTTTAATAAGCAAACAAGTAATCTGGCGGGTAATATTATGTTCATAAATCCGGCACCACAAACACAAAGTGGAGGAACAGGTCCTGGTGGTGGTAATAATGCAGCTCCACCTCCTGTTGCAAAAATTACATTGAATTCCGCAGTAGAAAAGAGATTGAGTTCTCTTCCATTAGTAAAAGAAGTTATACCTTCATATCAATCTCAAGTAACTATTGAATCAAAGGGTGAGTCAAAAGATTTTGCGATATTTTCTTTAAATCCGCAAAAACTAACCATTATTGCTCCGACTTTAAAATATGAAGAGGGCTCAGTTGTGAGATTCAATGATCCTTCTGCAATGATCGTTTCCAGCGATGTAGCATTCCCACCTGGAGAAACAGTACCTTATTTATCATTGGGACAAACTGTACAAGTATCTTATACTTTTGTGGATCCAATAACAGGAAATAGAGAGTCTGAAAC
>DASVEV010000058.1:0-22372 GCA_036380415.1 Nitrososphaeraceae archaeon | reverse complement strand
GTTATCCCAGCCATTTTATATGCTTGATTAGCAGCAATAACTGTACCAGGAATAGTTGAAATATCTTCTCTGCCTTGAACTGCCGCTGGAGAGCCTCCTCTTCCCGATCCAACAACTTGAATGTATGGTTTTCCACTTTTTTTTGCAAAATCTTCACTGCAAAGAATTACTGCTGAGGCACCATCTGAAAAAGGACAACAATCATATAGTTTTAATGGAGAGGCAACTACAGGTGACTTAAGCACATCTTCAACAGTTATCTTCTTCCTCACATGAGCCTTAGGATTTAGTAATCCATTTTCGTGGTTTTTTACAGCAACATGAGCCAAATCTTCTTCGTCAGCTTTATACTTCGTCATATATGCTCGTGCAATAGATGCAAATAAACCAGGGAATGAGGCACCATTTCCTCCTTCATAAAAGAAATCTGAGCAATATGAAAATAGAGTTGTGCTCTGAGTTGTTCCAGTATGAGTTATTTTTTCCACACCTAAAGCCAACACACAGTTGTAAAATCCAGCACGAATATTTGCAAATGCTTCCCTAAACATCACGGAACCTGATCCACATGCTGATTCAATAGTCAAACCTGGAACATGAGAAATTCCTAAATTGCTCATAATAACTGGAGCGATATGTACTTGCTTATCTGCTACACCAAATACATTTGAAATATATCCAGCTTGAATATCATTAGGTGATATCCCTGCAGATTCAATTGCATCAACTGATGCACTAAGGGCCATTTCTATAATACTTTCATTAAGCTTACCATATTTAGTACTACCAGCTCCTAAAATACATACATTCTCCACAGCCTAAATTATTAACTGTATTATAAAAAGTTTAGACAGCTCAGATACATATACCTCATATTTGCTATGAAAACTATAATTCAACGATATCAATTCATATTCATTATCAATTTTTAATAGTGGTTAAGAATAATTGTAAGTATTTATTAAAGAAATAAAAAATAAAAAATGATGAAGAAAGATTTTAAAAAAACGCATGCTCATAGTGAAAAGAGATCTCGTAGCAAAAAGATAGCGAAATTAGAGAGAAGACTGCGAAAAAAACCTAAATACTAAAAGAGCTATGCTTTGTTTTAATATAAAAAAATAAATAAAAAAACCTTTTACCATAATTAGTTTGAATAACAAAAAAGAAATTAAAAATAAATTTACGAAAAAGGGAATTATTTTAACTACACTCATTATTATTGGAATTGTCGGTGCTAGTTTTATTGTTTATCTGGTACCATGATTATTTTCTACTATTCTTTCTTAGGAATTACTTACAAAATCTACATCTAAATGTTATAAAAAATACTATTAAAGAAAAATTATGATTTAATAATTAATTCATGAATAGTATAACTTTTGTGATCCGTCAACATTTCAAAACTTATAAAAAAGTTTAAAAATAATATTATAAGCAAGTAAATGTGTCATTTTGAGATAGAGAAGGCAAATTATAAAAAAACCGGTAGACAATTGGATAAGATAATTCATTTATTTGTATTGAACATCAATTGAAAATAAAATTCCGTTTGTAAATGAAGGTCAATTCATCTTAGGAAGCTATCCCAATATTATTCTCCTTTAATCAATTATACTACTTGCTAGTTGCACAATACTAACAGATTTTCATCCTTCTTCTTATATCATGTAAATAACTTATTTTTGATGATGGTGGGTGTTGGGGATCACTTAATATACTATCAACTGTATCTGTTGCAACAATAACCTCATGAGTATTTACAGAGGTTATATTAGCAGACGGTGTAATCCAGTTTTTATCTGTCAAAATATGTCTTTTGGATTATAATTTGATTATGTCTGCGGGTTTAAGACCCGGCATCACCTACCTAAAGGCGACTTTATTGATATGCTGTCACGCCACTGTTAGTTCCACTTTATTCCTTCTTTTGTTATCATAGATAAGAATCTAGTCTATAATTTTTCAAATAAAGCTGATGGCACTATTCCTGACATCTTCTATGAGATGTAGAACCAGAACCATATTCTTTGGGAAACACCTTTGAAATCCCGTTCTCAAGACAAACATCATTGTATCAAGTATGATTATAGAAAGAACAGTTGGAAACTTATTGTATTCTCTATCTTCTTTCTGGTAAAATATTTTAATTACATTCTATAGATCATCGAAAATGAGTATAATTGTTCTAACATGAAATTATTATTTCTGTTGTTTTTCAATTATTTTTATAATAACAGGTAAATCCATGATCTTTATTCTTATCTATTTTGGTTAGGGTTTTTTGTAAACAGAGCTGCAAATCATATAAAGAGAATATTCTAATTAGTGACTCATCTTAAATTTTATTTTCTATATATGCCATAAAAATTCATGATCCTTTTTTTCATCTTCACTAGAAAGTTCTTTATTACAATATTTGCATTTATAAAAAGGAATTAGTTTAATGGATTGAATGTCCTCTCCGCTGATTTTGCGATAGTAATTTTTTTTATAATTTTCTATCACTTCTCTCAATGTATAATCCCATCCATGTTGTAGGTCTTTAATATTATCCGTTTCTGCAATTGGATGTATATATTTCTCGTTAGGATTTGTTGACGCGATAAATTGGGCATTATCTATTTTTACATCTGAATCAAATAATAAACATATAGCATACTCATTACCTTTATCATTAGTCCAAAGTTGGATTTTTTTATGAATAATATTCTTTTTATTACTGATTTTGTTAACTCCGTCAATATGAATTTTTAATTTTTTTATTTTTTCTTTATTGACAATTTCTGTAGATTTATAGTTATAAATTTTGGCTTTATTTGTTTTATCTTTATTATCATCAGAATTAATAGGTAACAATTTGTTATTCATATAACAATATTGACAATTTTATTTATACTATTAAGATAAAACTAAAAAACTACAAACTCAAATATAATAATTATTAAAGGGTGATTCTAGTAAGTAATAGAATCTGTATAAGACTATAATTTTTGAAATAGTAATCGTAAGCAATTATACTAAATCTTCTCCTCTATAAAGTTACTCCAGATTTAATTCGAGATATTAATTGATATATGTTTGAGTACGTAAAATATTGGACTTTATCTTTGCACTACTTATTGGAGCTCAAGAAAAGAATGATCAACTTATTTGAAATTATACAGTATTAGATATTAATTTTGTAAAATTAATTACATAATATAATTATCAAGTCATCATTATCATGAATATCCATTATTTTAATGATCCTGATAAAGGAATATTGTTAATTCAAAAATAAATTTAGTAAAGTTTATAAAATAATTTATTCTATGATGAACACATATACAGCTAGATAGTATTAAAAATAAAACAAACCTTAAAAGAAGCTGTAACTATTAATTGTAATATGAGATATCACAAATACCGATTTAATTACGATAAATGGGTAAAACAAACGGGATGGAACCCGGTTGCGCATGAGAAACGGAGTCAGAAATATTATGACTTATTACCATCTTTTTATTATGAAAATCAGACGTACTGAGCTCTTAACAAATGCTGGCTAGGATTTACAATTGCCAAAAACAAGCATGAAGATGATAGACTCAAAATGTATGCAAGGAGAATTCAGAATTTGGAAAAAAAATTGGGAAGAGAAATAACTGATTTTTCTAATTGAGGAATTATAAGTAAAAATCAATATCAAACCTAATTTTATTATTTTAAATGTTATTGTTAAATTGTAATTTTCTTAATTCTCTAATGCTAGTTTTTTAATGCCGTTTTAATAGATGGACACTGTAGTTTCGTTAATGACTCAATTCTTTGCTGTCCATTATTAAATTCATTATTATTATTTTCAAAATCCTGATGAGAATTATTAGTTATTTGCAATTATGTACGAAGATAATAATTTTTGTTTATTCTTAAAATATTATCGTATGAATCCCCAGGATAAGCGCCGGGAGAGGGATTCGAACCCTCGAGACCTTTCGGTCACAAGCTTTCTTGACAATTCCAGGCTTGCGCCCTACCAGGCTAGGCGACCCCGGCAGTAAGTCTTTTTAAATTACAATAAAGGAATAAAGTGGAAAATATAATCTATTGGATAACGTTTTATAATATTAATTCTGTTTGTATTTAAATCATGATAAAATAAAAATATAGTATTAGGAAATTTTTCTATTGTAAATGAAAAGCGCAGAAATTTCTCAATATTGTAAAAGAAATAACCATATAGAATGTTCTGATTGTATGTGTAAATGTCATATACCAGGCACGATGGAAAATCTTGCAAAAAAGATTGCTAATTTAGATAGAAAGACTCCAGGTATAGGAGAAACTATCTAATTTAATTCATTTTTATAGGATATTTACTTACATTCTCTCAAATTACTTCAGAAATCAATATTTATAAATCATGAACGCCAACCTTTTGGATAAGTATTAGGTTTCATAATGAGTCGCTTCATAGTAAAAGAAATACCATTTTTATTAGAAACAATTTCATTTATATTCATAAGAGATTGGGCAAGTCCTACTATTTCTCCTTTTAAAGTGTATATCGCTACCAAATCATCCTTTTGAATCGATGGTGAAAGTTCAGAAATTCCAGGAATAGCTAATTGTGCACCGTGACAAAGAGCATCAACTGCTGTATCTCTAATAACAACAGAGGGGATTTCCTTGAAGCATATCTCAATAGGGTTTACGATATTCCTAAGTCTTTCTTCATCATTTTTCTCTTTATATAAATAAAAGGCCCTATACAAATCATGAAGTTTGATTAGACCATCTCTTTCAAAGAAATGACTGACACGAGTACGACGAAGTTCAACCATAGTAGCGCCTGTTCCCATAACTTCCCCAATATCATAAATTAATTTTCTTATATATGTTCCAGCTTGACACAATATTCGAAGCAGAATAAGTTTGTCATCTTCTTCTACGTATTCTAATTCGTGGATTCGACGTATTCGTGTCATTCTCTTTACTGATGATCGCTGTGGTGGACGTTGGTAAATGTCACCATGAAATTCCAATAATACGTTTTCAAGAATCTTTTGATCAAAGTTCGAGTGAATTCGAGCAATAGAATAGTATTCCTTGGGTCCTAACAATAAAATTGAGAGTGCTTTGGTACCCTCTCCTAATCCCATTGGCAATAAACCTGTCGCTCCGGGATCTAATGTCCCGCTATGACCTGATTTATCTATATTCAATATCCTTTTGACCCAGGATGCAACTTCATGACTAGTCGGTCCTGATGGCTTATCGATCAATATTAAACCATAATCAAACAATATATGGATGGGTCGATCATATGGAAAATAACCATATCTATCATCTGTTACACTTTCTGATACTCTAATTAAATTATCAAACTGAATGAGTTTTTTATTACGTTTTAAATCCATTGCTAAAAATATTGTATAAAGAATATTAATAATTTTAATCTTTCATTATGATCAAAGAATTTGAACTAAACCCGTAAATTTTTTACTATTGTTTTAGATATTAAAAGAAGTGAATCAAGATTTAATAAATCAGTATCTAAAACAAAATCAAAAACAGAAAGATCTTTTCCAAACTCATAGCCATATAAATTATTATAGATACGTACATTATTTTCATCGCGTTGTTGGATAACATTTCTGGCGTGTTTAAGGTTCAAGCTATCCCTCTTTGCCATCCTCTTTATTCGGTTACTCCTAGAACCTTTTAACCAGATTTTAATGGATTCTGGAACTAACCATGGCAATGTATAACTCGTCACTACAACTTTCCCCATTCTTACTATTTCTACCAACTTCCTATCTACTTCGATATCGAAATAAGAGTTAGATTCTCGTTCTTCCATGAAATTTTTTGCTTCCTCTGTATCCCACCAATCATTTCCGGATACTATATACCCTTTTTCGGCAGCCAACATTTTTAACACATCCCCACCATTGTAATGTTTGTACCCAAATTCTTTCGCTAATTCTGTAGCAATAGTTGTTTTACCTACTGCTGGCCAACCAGATATTACAATACTATTTAATATTTTATTTTTGTAATTAGAAGTAAGCAATTTATGTCATACTTGGCATGGATGTTTTGGTGATTTTGGCGATAAGGCCGCTAGTTCCCAGCGAAGTAATGAGAAACCAACCCCATAAAAAAACTTCTCCAGGGATATTGCAGACACCTGTGGGTTGACCATTTGCATCGAGGACACTATCTTTTTTCACGTTTTCATCTGTACACATTAGATAAGGAATATGGAGTGGTGAAAGGGCGACAGTTTGTCCAAAAATAGTTGGGAATACAAGAATCCAGAGCATAAATGAAGGTATCATATAAAGCATCATAGGTCGCATTTGTTGTTGTTGCATTTCTAAACTCATTTTATTAACATACGCTTGCTTTTTCTTTAACTCGCTAATTCTAACTTTATCTTGTTTTCTAATAGCATCAGTATATTCTTTTCTCCATTCATTTGTTTCTTTCATCACTTTGGAAAGTCTATCAATATCAGTAGTCTTTTTTCTCAGGATCGCGAACGCAAAGTTTAGACCAATTGATATTAGAGCAGCTACAATCATAGCAGAAAATAAATCTGGAAAGATTGGATGTTTAGTATATGCTGGAGTAAGTCCAGGAATCTGTAAAATAAGATCACTTAAATACATATTATTTGTCTTTTTTCATGTGTCCAATATTAATGAAACCATTTTTTGAGTACAATCTGTCACTAAGCCCTCATGATTAGCAAGAATTTTGAAAGGCGCTCCAGAAATTATGGAACAGCAAGAAATCAGCATCTTAGACACGTCAATTTCATTTTTTATAGAATCCATTGATATAATATCTCTAACACGACTAGAGTCATTTTGCCTTCTATGATAAATTTCCTCTGGATTTGCAATTATTAATATTAGATGAGTTGGTTTCAGATGGTTTAATAGGTCCGCTGGCAACCCTGGATAGTATCCTTCTTTAGTGTTTATAAATAAATGAGTATCAATAATTACAACGTCAGAATATATTTGTGAGATTTTTTCGGCAGCAAGGTTCTGTAATTTTTTTTGGTTCTCAATTGAAAGGCGTCGTATTTGATCTCTATTATTAATTTTCATTTTTTTTGCCTCTTCTAACATTATCTTTCCAAATTCTGCTAGAGTAGTTTTGATACCAGTTTGTTCTAGTGTATTTTTAACACTAGAAACAACAGTAGTTTTTCCGACCCCTGGTATACCAACTACAATTATACGTTTAGTCTTTTCTTCCAATTAAAGCCGCCAATTTTGGCATTGTCGTATCTACCTTTTCTCTGATCAACAAGTTATAGTAGTTTACTAGAATATCTACCATTAACAACAATCCTATTCCACCACCAAAAAGTCCAAGTACATCAGAAACCGATGCCAATAGTCCAATTGCAATACCACCAAGTATAGTTACAGAGGGAATATATTTATCCAAGACATTTTGAACAGAATTCTGTGATCTTCTAAAACCTGGTATTTGAACATCTGCATCCAAGAGATTTTTCGCAGCCGCTTTTGCAGAAAGTCCCCCAAGTTCTACCCATAGCCTACCAAATACAGTAACAATAGCTGTTACAAAGATGATATTCGTTAAAGCGCGTATCGGATCTTGAGCAACTATATCGAGTCCTCTTGGGGTACTCATATAGTATAATAATCCACCAGTAGGAGTTTGTTGTTGTCCTGGATCAAACTGAGCGATCCAGTTAAAAAATGGATTATCATTTTGTGGATTATAATTTGCCCATAACATTTGACCCATAAACATTGCATTGGCGATCAAAGCAGTAGATAAAATAACAGGAATATTAGACACATAAAGAAGTTTAATTGGATAAACTGCTGTAAAGCCTCGATACTTTGTTGAAACAATCGGAATATCAATATGAATTCCCTGAGTATATACAAGAAGTGCCAAAACACCTCCCGTCAAAATAAAGGTAAAAATACTAGGTAATTGACCACTTCTAAAGAAAGTATCAGAAAGATCTCCAGTTGCTGCAGAATCGATTACAAAAGGGATAATTCCCACTGGACCATCTGGGCCAGCAACAGGGCTAAATACACTCCATAAGATTGTTTGAGCCACACCAGCCATGATAAACAAGCTTATTCCCGATCCTAATCCCCATCCTTTTTGAATTAATTCGTCTAATAACATTACAATAAGACTAGTAAATATCAATTGTGCGATTAAAATAGGTATAAAACTAGGTGAGGCTACTAAAGGTCCATAGACACTCGCTCCATATAGACCTCCCTCTGCAATAATAACAATAATTGTTACAATTTTAGTTGCTGAAGTAAAAAGGGCTCTATCATCAGGATTTTTGAAATTTAATTTTAAAATATCTGACCCCTTAAGCAATTGCATAAGTAATCCTGCAGTTACAATAGGACCTATTCCAAGTTCAAGTATGGTTCCCTGTTGTGCGGCAAAAATTACACGTGCAAATGCAAGAAAATCGAATTGGGGTGAATCAGTAACACCATACAGAGGAACCTGACCCATAACCAAGTACGCAAAAACCGCAATACCACACCAAACAAATTTTTCGGTTAAAGATATTTTCTTCTTTGGTTTTTCTACCTGAGGAATATATCTCGATACTGTTTTTATTGATTTTCTAATAAAACCTTCATTCTGAACTGTGTTCATTGGAAATTACATTTCCTCCAATTGCTTTAATTTTCTCAACTGCACGTCGAGAAATTTGTTCTACCTTAACAGTCATTTTAGTTGTAACGCTACCTGCTCCTAACAACTTATTAATTCCCAGAGCAGTTAAATCTAAAGTCTCATTTTCATTAAGTTTGTTGTTACTATGTTTTAAGTATAAAATATCCAAGTCTCTCAAATTTGCCCATTTTTTCACATCAATTTTGTGATGTGATTTAAGTTGAGGATGTCCAAAATGATCTGGCTCTTCAATAACAGTACGTATCCAGAAATGTTTATGCTTACCAGCTTGTCCAACTCCTCCTCTGGAGCCTGACTGTCTATGTTGACCAATTTGTCCCCAACCACAATATCGTGTGCCACGTTGCCTCCTACTTTTTCTGAATCTAGTAGCCATAACCAAGACCCCTCAATTTTTGCTTATGAATAGAAAAGATTAGCGAAATCATCATCATCATCATCATATTCTTGCATAAATAAAATTTTGTAGTATTTATATCATTCTCCTTACTAGATCAACCAATTCGTTGTTTTCTCCCACTGTACCTTTCTGGGTATACTGAGTTTTTGTCTTTCTCCTGAACCCGCCTTTAGGAGGGCTTAATGAAAACCAAGGTTTCAAGTCTTCTAGTTCGGATAAACTAATATTATTTTTATGAATTGCATTAGCTAAGTCATCGATAGTTTTGTAATTCGAAGGAAGACTAGAATTAGTTAGTACATGTAATCCTTTTTTTCTTCCTCTTTTTTCCAATAGTTCTTTAATAATGGATTCATCAACAGATTTCCAAGCAACAATGTCTTTCACTTTACGTAACATTCCTAAAGTTTGACTGTTTTCTGTAACTATTGTTGCGTTAAACTTTTTCCTCAAGTTTAGATTATCTAAAGTTTTTTCTGCCCAGCTTGGAATATTAACTATGCCACGAATTCTAATAACTAAATAGACCATATCTTATCATTAACCTGCTGTATAGGTACTTCTTAAAGCATTGAATATAGCTTTTGTGGTCGAAGCCATAGTATTTGTAGAGCCATAGGATTTTGTCCAAGCATCTTTTATTCCAGCCAATTTTAATAGTTTTTTTATATCTTCTCCCGCTACCAAGCCTAATCCTCTAGGTCCAGGTAATATCTCAAGTGTCACACTTCCCCCCTTTCCAGATACCTGGAATGGGATCGAATGTAATTGATTACACCTACACTCCCAACTACCACATCCGAGTTTAATTGGAATAACATTTAGATAAGATGCGGTAGTAGCTTTGTCAATAGCATTTCGCATTTGTGCGGCCTTGCCTGTACCTATTCCAAACCAACCTCCCTCATTTCCTACTGCAACCAATGCAGCAAACCTAGTCATTTCACCAGCGTCAGTTTGTTTTTGAACAATTCCGACATGCACTACTTGACTTTTCATGTCCGGAAGAAGTTGTTTTACAATTTCAGATTCTTGGATTCGCATTCCATTTTCAAAAACTTGTTCCATAGACGATATCTTGCCACCTGCAACAAGCATACCTAATGTTGTCCTAGGTTTCCATTCGACTTGTTTTTCTTCTCTACGAAATTGATGATGACTCATTTATTTAGACTCCTCTCCCTGGGTTTGATCTACTAACTCTATTTTATTTTTATTAGGGTAAGGCACTTTATTGTTTTCATTTTTTATGAAATTTTGAATTTCTAGCTTCATTATTTTTTCCTTGGACTCCTCAAAATGAGTTTTATAATTCTCAGGATTTAAACCATTTTTTATAAGGCTTGAAAATCTTTTATTATATCTTTCTGAATCAGACTTTAAAGCTGATGCATAAGTAGATATATGCTCTCCAGAAATTCGTTCAGTGCTTGGAAAAGCGTCTTCAGATGATGGTATCTCCATTCCACCGTCAATTATGCCTTTTAAACATGCAGAAATCCTTTCAGTAAAGGAATCTTTGCCCGTATAAAGTATAGCGTTATCAATTCCCTTAAAAACCGCTTTTTTTCCTAGTAATAAGCCTGTTAAGTAACAGGCAGGAAGAGAATTTAAAGATCCTTTCCAACCAAGTTTTTGCAAATTAGTGCTATGAGCAGATGTGATTACCTTATCACCAGTAATAGAAGGTTCTAATACTTGTGTTAGAATATTTTGATTAGTAACTTTTATAGTAATAAACTTCTTTTTACTTAATAATAATGATGCGCGTTTATGATAGTTAGTTTTTCTTTCTCTAATCCTCTTTAAACTATGTATATAATTCATTACAGTCTTTCTCCAATTTTTTTGATAATAAATGCAGAATTTTACAAGCACTTATAAACGTTCTATTAATCATTTTATATTATTTGATTTTGTTCATATTACTCATTCTATTGGCGATCAAGGCAGCAAATGAGCCTGCTCCTATTCCATTATCTATATTTACTACAGTTAATCCGAGTGCGCAGCTTTGAAGCATTGAAGATAGAGCAGCAATACCATTAGAACCGAATCCATAACCAACCGAAGTAGGAACTCCGATAACAGGCACATTTACGCATGAGGAGACCAAAGAAGCTAAAGCACCTTCCATACCAGCAACTACTACTATGGCTTGTACATTTTCTGATATCATTTTGTCTAAAGTTGGAAATACTCGATGAATTCCTGCAATACCAATGTCATATGATATAATCGCGTCACAATTCATTGCTTTAGCCATTAATCTTGATTCTTCTGCTATACCGATATCAGATGTGCCACCTGAAATAATTCCAATTTTATAATAATGGTATTTAAATTTAGAATTTTTTGATAAGAAAATAGTAGAACTACTTCTACCAATTTCAACATAAAAATTCTTCTTTTTTACAAAGGTTATTAATTTTTTTATATGTTCCTTTTGGATTTTGCTTACTACTATTGTATTATTTTTTTCTAACATGTTTAAAATTATTTTTTCAATATCATGATAATCTTTATTTGCTGCATATATCACTTCTGGAATTCCTTTTCGATAACTTCTATTAATATCTAATTTTGCAATATTTTTTCCTACATTGTAAATATAAGAAGAGGTAATGCTTCGTTTAAGTTCATTAATAGATATATTTCCCTTATTGTACTGAGTTAATAATTCTTCAAATTCCATTGTTTTATTTCTGAGTATACAAATTAATTGCTTCTCTTACACTTGTAACTCCTAAATCAAAAATTTTTCTTTCAAATTCATTTAACTCTAGTTCAATAATCTTTTCTATACCATTAGATCCCAATACCACTGGAACACCTATACACAAATCAGAAATCCCGTATTCTCCTTCGAGATAGGCAGAAACAGGAATTACTTCTTTTTTATTTTTCTTCATACTTTCAATCATTGTTGCAACAGCATTTCCAGGGGCGTAGACCGTAGCGCCTTTTAATGCAATAACTTCGGCAGCAACTTTTTTTGTTTTTTCAAATATTTCTTGAGATTGTTCTTTAGATAAAAATTCATTTATTGGGATTCCACCAATTGAAGAAAATCGGATTAAAGGTAACATATTCTCGCCATGTTCGCTTATCACCATCGCTTGGATAGATGCCCTTGAGCAACCGCTAGCATCATGAATAAAACTTTTGAATCTTGATAAATCGAGCATCCCTCCCATTCCAATAACCTTGTTTTTATCGAATCTGGTAGTTTTTAAAGCGAAATATGTCATGGGATCAAGTGGATTAGTAACGACAACTAGTGTTGCATTATTTGCATATGTTGAAATTTTAGTGGCAACATCTTTTACAATACTCGCGTTTTTATTTAACAAGTCCATTCGTGTCATTCCTGGTTTTCTTCCCAGACCTGCTACTAGAACAACAAAATCCGAATTCTTCATATCCTCATAACTGTTTGATCCTTTTACTTTAGAATCTATTCCGAGTTCAGATAATTGGTGGTTAATATCCATTGCTTCGCCTTGTGGAAGACCCTCGATTACATCCAAAAGTATAATATCATCTAGTTCTCTTAATCCACAATTTAACGCCACAGATGCACCTACTCTTCCAGATCCCACGATTGTAATTGTCATAGACTGGAATTATTTCTGGATAATTATAAGTTTACTCAAATTTAAAAAGTATAATTGCATGTTTTCAGAATTGGAAAGGAGTTCATTGATAAACATCGTGATAAAACAAGTAATTTTAATTTGTGTTTAATTATTATTATAACGTATATAATTGTCTAAAATTTCTATCATTGATGCACAGCTGGCAGGTTTATCAGGAGATATGATGTTATCTGCATTAATAGATCTAGGAGCAGATAAACAAAAGGTAATTGATTCAATATACACCTGTGAAAACATTATGTCAGGGAGCAAAATAAAAGATGTCAGGTTCGAGAAAGTTAATTCGAAGGGATTTACCGCAACCAGATTCTATTTTGAATATAGAGAGGAAATTCAGGAAAGAAAAGGAATTGAAATATTAAACAATATATCCAAATCCCTAGAATACTTAGATTTAAAACCTCGTCCAAAGTCTTTTATTGTAGATTCAATAAAGACTTTGATAGATGCAGAAGCAAAAATTCACGGAGAACCTGTAAATCAAGTTTATCTCCATGAAGCTTCCAGTATTGATACTTTTGCTGATTTAATCGGATGTGCAGTTGCCTTAGAAGATTTGAAGGTTTTTGATTCCAAAATAGTATCTACTTATATATCTATAGGTAATGGTTTAACTAATTTCTCCCACGGAACTATACCAAATCCTACCAATGCAATTCTAGAAATTTTTAAAGGCAAGTCGTTTGTATTAACTGGGAATGATCAAGGAGAATTAACCACTCCTACAGGAGCAGCAATGTTAGTTAATCTATCTTCTGAATGTATTAGATATTATCCTCCTATTATTCCAGAAAAAATAGGTCTGGGAGCCGGTCATAGGAAACTAAAAGACAGACCAAACGTCCTCAGGATAGTCCTGGGGAAGGATCCAGTTGACTCTCCTTTAACCAACGAAAAACTGTTTTTGATTGAAACAAATATAGATGACGTTGACGGAGAGATTATTGGTAATTTAATCGAAGTTTTGATGGAAGAAGGAGCAAGAGATGTAACAATTATTCCAGGAATAACCAAAAAAAATCGACCCGTAAACATAATAAGAGTGCTTTCTGATATAAATAAGAGTGATTCTCTCATTGAAAGACTATTTAAAGAAACTGGTACTTCAGGAATAAGAATAAATGAAATTAATAGAATAACTCTAGAGAGGAACATAATAATTATACAGGTAACCGTTAATCATTCTAAGTATGATATCAAAGTAAAAATAACAAGAGATTCATCAAATAATATAATCAATATCAAACCAGAATTTGATGATTTGAAGAAGATATCTGATATTGAAGATAGTTCCTTAAAAGCAATTCAAGAATTAGTTATGTATCAGATATTTAAAAAATTTAAGGGGAATAGTTATGAATAGTGAAAAAAGTTTTTTACAATTGAAAGATTGGTTTAAAAAGAATACAAAAGGAAATGTATTCATAGCATTATCAGGAGGAGTAGATAGTGCCGTAGTGGCTTTAGCTGCAAAAAAAACGCTGGGTGAGAAAGCAATTGCTATTACTGCAAATTACAAAACTCTTGCATTATTAGAACTAGAAGATGCAAAAAGAGTAGCCAATGAAATAGGAATACAACACATAATAATCCACTATAACGAGCTTGAAGATGAGAATTTTGTAAAAAATGATATTAACAGATGTTATTACTGTAGAAAAAGTTTGGGGGAAAATATCAAAAGATATGAGAAGGAATACCAAGTAACGGACGTTGTTGATGGTACTCATTTGGACGATATGAATGACTATCGTCCTGGTTTGAAAGCGATGAGAGAATATAAGATTAAAAGTCCTTTGTTAGAAAAAAGAATTGGAAAAAAAGAAATCAGAGAAATTGCTAAAAGATTTAATATAAGTGTTGCAAATAAGCCCTCTAATTCATGTTTAGCATCTAGAATTCCATATGGCAATAATATCACTCAAGAAAAATTAAAAAAAATAGAAATAGCAGAAGAAAAAGTTAAGGAGTTGTTTGATATTAGTCATGTTCGAGTAAGAGACCATGGTGAGATAGCAAGAATAGAAATTGGAAGAGACGAAATGGAAAAAATGTTTAATAAAATAAAACTTAATCAGCTAGATCTAGAATTAAAAAATATTGGTTTCAAATATGCATCTTTAGATTTATACGGATATCGCTCTGGCAAGTTAATTGTGATCAATGATTAACTTGATTAAAAATAAATCCAATAACCATTTAATTTATCTAGATCATGCTGCATCAACTCCAGTACTCCAGGAAATAATTAATGAAATGATACCATATCTAGGAAATTTATATGGTAATCCTTCTTCAATCCATACATACGGAATTAAATCAAAGATCGCAGTTCAAATTGCTAGAAGAAGAGTTGCATCGCTCATAGGTGCTAAACCAAGCGAAATTTTTTTTACATCTGGTGGAACTGAGTCTGATAATTTAGCTTTGAAAGGAATCTGCAAAAGTATTAGAAAATCTCAAAATATAAAGAATCATATAATTACTAGTTCGATCGAACACGATGCAATCTTAGAAACCTGTCGATATTTAGAAAAAGACGGCTTTACTGTTACTTATCTAAATGTAGATAAAAATGGTATTATCGATAAAACTGAACTCAAAAACCATCTTACTGAAAAAACTGCTTTAGTCAGTCTAATGCTAGCTAATAACGAAATAGGTGTTATTCAGCCAGTTAAAGAATTCTCAGAAACTGTTCACGCCTTTGACAAAATGATAAAATTTCATTCGGATGCAATTCAAGCAGTCGGCAAAATACCGATAAATGTTAAAGAATTAGGTCTGGATTCATTATCATTGTCTTCCCATAAAATCAATGGACCCAAAGGAGTAGGTGCATTATATGTTCGGGAAAAAGTAAATTTTGAACCTTTGATACAAGGAGGTGGACAGGAATTAACCATTCGATCTGGAACTGAAAATGTACCTGGTATTGTAGGTTTCGGAAAAGCTTCTGAAATAAGCATGATAAACTTAAAAGATAATTCCCAGTACTTGTATTCTTTGAGAGATTACCTAATAAAGAGAATAAATGAGGAAATCTCTGGTAAAATGTTAAATGGTTCTCTTGAAAGTAGACTACCCAATAATGTCAATTTTACCTTTTTAGGGATAAACGGTGAAGATTTACTAATTAAATTAGACGAAGATGGAATCTTAGCTTCTACAGGATCTGCTTGTTCTGCCAACAGACAAAAAGAATCTCATGTTTTGAAAGCTATAGGTTTAAATCATGAAGAGATTTCAGGTTCAATTAGGTTTACTTTAGGAATACAGAATACCATTGAAGATCTAGAAAAAACTATTATAGTTTTGAAAAATAGAATTACAGAACTCCGAAAATTTTCTCCTATGAAATCTAGATCTGAAAAGTAGTATGAATTTAAACTTATCAAGATTAGTATGTGCTGATTGGAGAATATTTTCAAATGTAGTAAATGGCTAACTCATTTTGAATTAGTTAATGAGAAATGAAAAACATAAAATGAAGCGCTATAAATGATAAAATATCGTATTTGCTTTTTTTCCAACCGCAGAATATCACCTTTGTAATGTTGTAATTCTGAAATGTCTTGCTTTAGATTTATCTCAGTGATTAAATAGTATAAATGTTCAAGTAATTCAACTATTTATTAATGATTCTTTATCATCTAATTCATCAATGAAGACTGGATTTAAATTTCCCATTTATTAAGTGACTACAATAGATAGATAATAAAGATACATAATAGATTATAGCCTCTACCATAGCTTAAAATTATACAAGATGTGAAAATCCTTTTTTTATATTAGATAATAAGTTTACATAAGTAAATTTCAGATAACCTGCTTATTGTTCCTGGTAATAATGATCTTGTATACATCATTTTTATGTGTAATAAATATTTTGAAATATGAAGCCGACTAATCTATGATTGCTACAATTTCATTTCTTGCCACAGTTGATCCTTCTTTTACTTTGATTTCCTTTATAGTACCTTCTTTATGAGATTTAATAGCAATTTGCATTTTCATAGATTCAAGGACCACAATTGGATCTCCTTCCTTAATTTTATCACCATTTGAAACAGAGACCTTAACAACTCTACCGGGTATTTGGCTAGTTACGTTATTAGCTTGATTTATAGCTCCTTTTGATTTTAATGTTTTTTCAATTATTTCTGTTATTTTTGAATGTTTCTTAATTTCAATTACTATTCCATCGATATAAATTTTATATTTTGTTTCTGTAGAAGGAAGTATTTTAACATAATGATATGTATTTTCTAAAATAAATTCAAATTCATTGGATGTGGATTTTAAAAGTTTTAAATTATATTTCTGATCATTTATCACAAATAAAAGATCACCAGATCCTTTATTGTAAATTAATTCAGCGTTAATTTTATTAGGACTACCTTCTATTTGAAACTGCATTAAAAAAATCCTCCATCCATTGACTTTTGATTTCTCTTTATGCTTTGACCTAAATTAGATTTTTTTACAAATTCAGACTGTAATAGAATTCCAGAAATCGCGGCATGCGCTTTGTCTTTGTATTCCTGATCTCTTTTATGTTTCATCTTTTCGATTATATTATATTTTTCGATATAATCAGTAGAAATATTGCCATTAATAAAATTTGATTCTTCTAAAATTGTTTTATGGATTGGTATCGTAGTATTTATTCCTTCAATGGTAAATTCAGGTAAAGCATTCTTCATTCGTATGCGTGCTTCATTAAAGTCTCCACCATAAGTAATTAATTTAGCAATTAATGAATCATAATACCCAGAAACATTACAACCAGGGTAGAGATAAGTATCAACTCTCACGCCCGGGCCAGCCGGAATATTACAGTTTGGAACATATCCTACAGAAGGAGCGAAATCATAAAAAGGGTCTTCTGAATTGATACGACATTCTATTGCAGAGCCTTTTAATTCGAGATCCTGTTGTTTAAATGGTAATTCTTCCCCTTGAGCGACATGAATTTGTAACTTTACCAAATCCTTGCCGGTAACAATCTCGGTAATTGGATGTTCTACTTGCAATCTAGCATTAATTTCAATAAAATAAAAATTTCCTTCCGCATCAGCCAAAAATTCAACTGTACCCGCGTTTAAATAGTCAAGTGCAGTACCTGCACGAACGGCAATTTCGCCTATTCTTTCTCTCCTTTCCTTATTTACAACGGGGGAAGGAGACATTTCAATAAGTTTTTGGTGTCTTCTTTGAATAGAACATTCTCTTTCGAAAAGATGTCTACCATTTCCACTAGAATCTCTTATCAATTGAAATTCAATGTGTCTAATGTTTGTTAGGTATTTTTCGATAAATAGTGCAGATTTACCAAAGGCTGCTGTTGATTCATTCGACGCTAGTTCAAATTCTTGCCTAAGTTCTTTTTCATTATTTACTAGTCTAATTCCCCGTCCTCCTCCTCCAAAAGCTGATTTTAGCATTACCGGATAACGTGCTTCCTTTGCTATTTCCACAGCTAATTCTATATCATCAACTACTCCATCACTTCCTGGTGCAATAGGAACTTCCGCTTTTTTCATGATTTCTTTACATTTCATTTTGTCACCTGCTAACTCCATCGCTCTTGCTGTTGGTCCTATAAAAATAATGCCATTTTTCTTACATTCATCCGAAAAAACTTCGTTCTCTGATAAAAATCCATAACCAGGATGTATAGCATCGGCCCCAGAGGATTTAGCGATTTCAATTATTTTGTCTATACGAAGATAGCTTTCTGAAGCTTGTGGTGGGCCTAATCGATATGTTTCATCAGCTCGTTTAACATGGATTGATCTATTATCGTCATCTGAATAAACTGATATTGATTTTATTCCCATTTCTTTGCACGCTCTTATAACACGCAGCGCAATCTCTCCACGATTTGCTATAAGGATACTAGAAATCTTTGGCATTCTCAAGTTCACCTATAAATTTATGTTTCCATGTTTTTTCCAAGGACCTATCTCTCTTTTTCCGGATAATGAGTCAAGGGCACCTATTATCATAGTTCTAGTTTCCATTGGATCAATAACCTGATCAATGATCCCTTTCTCTGCTGCAATATATGGATTAGCAAATTTTTTTCTAAATTCTTCTGCTAATTTCTTTTTTATTGTTTTTGCATCTAGAGAACTCTTAAGTTCTCTTCTATGAATTATTGTAATTGCTGCTTCTGGACCTAAAACAGCAATTTCAGCAGAGGGCCATGCAAAATTAATATCTGTTTTTAGGTTCTTACTTCCCATGGCAATATATGCTCCACCATACGCCTTTCCAATGATACATGTAATTTTAGGTACTGAAGCCTCACAGTAAGCATACAATAACTTACTACCATGTCTAATAATACCATTTTGCTCTTGATCGGTTCCAGGTAAATAACCAGGTGTATCAACTAATGTAATAATAGGAATATTAAAAGAATCGCAAAATCTAATGAATCTTGCTGCTTTATTAGAGGAATCAATATCTAAAACACCTGCTAAATACATAGGCTGGTTGGATACAATTCCAACGGTTTTACCACCCATTCTTGCCAAGCCTACAACAATATTGCTTGCAAAAGTTTCGTGAATTTCAAAAAATTCTTTATCATCGATTATACTTGTTATGATTGATTTAATATCATATGGCTGATACGGATTTTCAGGTAGCATATCAATTAATGATGGATCCAGTCTATTAGGATCATCATTTGTCTCTAAGGTAGGTGGTTCTTGTAAATTATTTTGAGGTAAAAACGATATTAATTTTTTAATTTTCTCCATACATTCATACTCATTAGCCGCAACCATATGAGCTACTCCAGATTTTGTTGCGTGTGTAGAAGTACCTCCGAGTTCTTCAAATGAGACATCTTCACTTAAAACTTCCTTCACCACTTCTGGTCCAGTCACAAACATCTGACCTATATTTTCTACCATTATTACAAAATCCGTCATTGCTGGAGAATATACAGCACCACCAGCACAAGGACCAATGCTAGCAGTTATCTGCGGAATTATTCCAGAAGCGGTGCAATTCCTGTAAAATATATCACCATACCCATCTAAACTCATTACTCCTTCCTGAATCCTAGCCCCACCTGAATCAATAATTCCTATAAGAGGTGCACCTACTTTAATGGCTCTATCCATGATTTTCACAATTTTTCTGGATGCCATTTCTCCCAATGACCCACCCAAAACCGTAAAATCATATGCATACACAAAGATTTTTCTACCATTAATTGAACCAAATCCAGTTATTACGCCGTCTCCATAGAATTTTTGAGTTTCAGGATCATCATTTCTATGAGTCACATATTTGTCCAATTCAATAAAACTCCCTTCATCAAGAAGAAGATCAATTCTTTCTCTAGCTGTGAGTTTTCCTTTAGAATGTTGAGCATCAATTCTCTCTTTACCACCCCCCGATTCAGCTAAATTTTTCAATTCGTATAATTTTTTTAACTTTTCTTCGTGCATGGCTTCAGCATTTATCCCGATAATCTAGTATATATATATAACAAAAAATAGTGACGAAAAAAGATTTACGGGACAGGGATTCACAAAAATTTTATTACAATTAACTAATAATTATCTTAAATAAAGTAACTGTTACTCACGTAAGAGGGAGCGTCCACCTTGTGCTCTTCTAAAGACATTCAAACCAAGATTATAGTTTTCGAATAATGTCTTTAATGTCTCAATCTCATTAGACAATAATTGTATTTGATATTTATTTTTTTCTGGATTTTCTAATAATTGATCCAATTTTTGCTTTTTTTCGAAGAGCAATTTTGCAATATTATGTTCATATTCACTTGACATTTTCCTTGTATTTGTATTCATCAAGATTTTAATTTTGCTATCTTTTTTACTTTTTCATACATTATTTCTCGATATCTTAAATACGATTTAGGATTTTCCAAACAAGATTTACATAAGAATATCGAACCTTCTTGACCTTCATGATATAAAAATTCATTTAATAGATGAATGGAGATCTCATCAACAGTATTGCACAAAAAACACCTTAATTGTAATCCGGAATATTTCTCAACTTGCTCCGTAGCTATCGTTTTGTTGTTATTGGTCTTACAATTCAAATGTTTAATTTTTTTTGATGATTTCGACCATAAAGCATATTCACCTGATGAAATTGGATTGTCACAGCTTTGACATTTTCCTTTAAATTTTACCAATAGTTTTATCCAATCAGATTCGTTCATATCTTTTAGACCTCAAGATTTCCTTCTGGATAATTTCTACAAATTTTTCATCTAACAAGAGATTCGTAATTAACTCATGGATATCTATTTTAAACTCATGGATAATTTCCAGCAGATATGGAAAAAATATCATCCCAAAAGTACTGGATGAAACGTGAAACGATAAAGCTAGCTTAGAAATCAAACTACGCAAAGGTACCCCTCTGGAAAATATCTGACCCATAAGAGGCCAACTAATTCCATATTGATGATAAGATACCATTTTATTTTGTATATTTTCATATAAAATTTCAATTATTACATAATTCATATATTTTAATAAATTCCAGTTTCTATTTTTGTTTATCCGTGCAACAAGTAAATCAATTTGGGAAAGACTATCTAATAGTAGAGACAAAGTATCCATATCAGGATTGGAGGATACAATGCTTGTAAATAACGAATTGAGAATATCTTTTCTTCGTTCTTCAGAAGATAAACCATACCGAGGATCTGAATATTTGCCATCTAAAGATAACAAAATTTTTCTGGCCTCATCTTTGTTTTTACTTTGAAAAAATTCATTTAGACCTTCCGAAATATCTATTTTAAATGTTTCATGCACAAACTTTCGGTAGCCTGTGCATTTAGATTGAGCTAAATTAAGCATTGTTCTTACATCACCATTACTTTTTTCCACTATCCATTTTTTATCATCTAAAGAGAGAGGATAATTTTGTCTAAATAATACATAATTTAAAAATATCATCAAGAGGTTTTCTGATATACGTTGGAATTTAATTATTTTACATAGTTTGGATAAATTTTTTAACTTAATATGAGCATAATTAGCCACAAATATTATCGGAAAGTTTGATGCTTTTACAATATTAATAAGAATTTCGAGTCCGCCGCTATCTTCCCTTCCATAAATACCATCTACCTCATCAAAAAAAAGAAGAATATTCTTTCCAAAAATACTCGTATTATTATGAAGAGGATTTATTAATTTTTCTAACTGAGGACCGCTTCTAGTATCACTTGCGTTTAATTCTATGAGATCGTAGTTTAAAAGAGAAGATAATATTTTAACAATCGTAGTTTTCCCAACGCCTGGTGGTCCTATTAAAAGTAAAGGTTTTGTTCCAGGAAACCATTTTACCAACCATTTTAGTATATTAAGCCTATTTTCCTCATTGCCAAGAATGTCTTCTAAATTTTTTGGTCGATATATTTCTGCCCAATACATACTATATCATAATATAAATTAAATGAACTTTCGTGTGAGGGGATGGATAGTCCTTTCGAAATATTTAAAAAGGTCACGTTTTGTGATATCATGATACCAATACTGATTATAGTGGTTTACTGTAAGAAATAAAAACATTAAAAATGGTT
>DASVEV010000057.1:0-5862 GCA_036380415.1 Nitrososphaeraceae archaeon | reverse complement strand
ATATATCCAAATATTTTTCCTGAAAATTCATACCAGTAATAATCTAAAAAATTTTTCATTCCTCCAGACATTGATCCATGGTAGTCAGGCGTAGCTAGAATAAATCCATCAGCATTTATTATCTGATCATTTATTTTTTTAATGTCTTCAGAAATATCTTTTGGTTTATTAGGATTAAAAATAGGTAAGTTAATTTCACTCAATTCTATTATGCTTGTGTTTGCTCCATATCTTTGTGATTTCTCTAAAACCATTTTTAATATTTTATTACTTGAAGAATTTTTTCGTAAACTAGAACCTATACCTAAAAGCTTAAACCCGGTTATTTTTTTATTAATTAAATTTATCAAAGATTCATCTATTTCCATTTTTTTTACTTTTTCTGTTCTCTTTAATTTATTCGTTCAAGCTTTCATAGTAGAGATATTTATTTAATTTTCATATCGTCCTTAAATACTGGAGATATGATGTTAATAAAATTCGAATTTAACACATTTTCTTTTTATTTTAATATAAATTGATTATTAATAATATAGATTCTTCCCTTTTTTTGAAATATTATACTGCATTCTAATTGAGCCTTCTAATTAGTCAAATTTTCAAAATCGAGGTAAGAAATAAAGATTAAAGGTAATAACTATCATGCTTACCACTACTTGGAAAAAATATTTAATATACATTTTTAAGAACTATGATGTTAATTACGTAGAAAACAAAACATCATCATGCGATGTACTTTTTTTTTATGCATTATATAATTATAAAAGATGAAAAGATAACTCGCCAGAATCTTATTTCAAACCTACTCCCTTTCAACAGCAGGAAATATATAATAAAATGTTGTCGATATTACTACGAGGAGACCCTTGTAGAAAATACTAATCTATAGACTATATGGATCTATATTAAAACTATATGATACCTAAAAAAATATCAAAATATCATAGTTATTAGAGAGGCGCAACATCCGACACGAATCTGACTAAGTATAATGACAATCATTCTCTTATTCCATTAACAAAATTATCAAAATTTGATCCTATCTTCAAATTGATAATTATTGGAGCAGCAGCATATACTTTGGTCATGTTAGCCATAATACTTTTTGCAGTTGGAGAGGGGTCAAAAGAAATCTTTCAAGAAGAGGGATTAAACTTTTTAACTAATACTGATTGGAATGCAGTACCTGGTAGGGAATCATTTGGAGCTTTGCCATATATCATCGGGACTTTGGTTTGTTCAGGTATAGCAATGGCAATTGGTGTTCCTATTAGTTTAGGTATAGCTATATTTTTATCGGAAATGGCCGGTACAAAATTAAAAACTTCATTATCCTTCATTATTGAACTTTTAGCCGCAGTTCCAAGTATAATATATGGTTTCTGGGCATTGTTTGTTTTTAGATTTTGGATCATGGATTTTGTAGAAAAGCCTTTACATAATTTATTTGGTGAGTCTTTACCATTTTTTGCTAAAACACCTTTTGGTCTAGATGTATTTACTGCTGGTATAGTTCTTGCTATAATGATAATTCCCATAATCTCTTCTATTATTAGAGAATTATTACTTGTTGTACCTAATTCTCAAAGAGAAGCTGCATATAGTTTAGGTGCAACTAGATGGGAGACTATTAAAATTGCTGTATTACCTTATGCTAAATCTGGGATATTAGGCGCTAGTATAATTGGCCTGGGAAGAGCAATAGGTGAAACAATGTTAGTTACTTTAATAATAGGTAATGCAACTGGATTGAATGCTATTCCAACTTCTCTTTTCTCACAAAGTCAAACTTTGTCTAGTTTAATAGCAAATGAATTTAATGAAGCTGCATCAGAATTACATCTTTCTGCACTTATTGGCCTTGGAGCTGTTCTACTATTGCTTACAATGGTAATAAATGTAATAGCCCGGCTCTTAGTCTACAAGATGGTAAAAACTTCAAATCCTGGAGGACGAATATAATACATGTCATCTAAAACCAAAGAAAATAATCATTATATCAAAAGACGAAAGAATATTCAGGAAATGATGTCAAAAACATCTAATAGAAAAATATATGTAAATAAATTAGTAACAATTTTATCTATATGTTGTATTATTTTTGCGGTAATTCCTCTTAGTAGTATTCTTTTCGAGGTTTTTAAAAATGGTTCTTCTGCTATTAGTTTAGAATTTCTTACTCAAAAACCAAGTTCAATTGGGTCAGGTAAAGGAGGTATAGGTCCAGCTATCCAAGGAACTTTAATCGTAGTAAGTTCAGCATCTCTTATTGCTGTACCTGTAGGTGTTTTTGCTGGAATTTATCTAGCCGAATATGCAAAAAGCAATAATAAGTTTGCCTTTGCTGTACGCTTTTTTGCTGATGTTTTAACAGGATTACCTTCAATTATAGTTGGTATTGTAAGTTATGTGATAATAGTTCTTTCTATTGGTTCTTTTTCTGTTATAGCAGGAGCCTTTTCATTATCTTTAATAATGATTCCGCTTGTTACTCGAATAACGGAAGAAACTCTTAAAATTGTACCGGATTCTATTAGAGAAGCAGCTCACTCACTAGGAATTCCAAAATGGAAAATTACTTTATCTATAGTACTAAAGACAGCAACTAGTGGAGTTCTAACTGGGATAGTATTAGCGGTAGCAAGAATTGCTGGAGAAACTGCTCCATTAATCATGACTATCCTAGGAACAAGTTTATATTTTTCATCATTTACTGGACCGGTAGATGCGCTTCCACTGAGAATATGGAGATTGGCATCTCAACCATATGAATCTGCCCATGCTCATGGATGGGGTGCTGCTATGATTTTGATTGTTCTTATTTTAGGACTAAATGTTGCTTTAAGAGTGCTAGCACGTAGACAGAATATGGCCACTTCTAAAGATACCTAATTGAATTATTAGGATCTAAAAACCTTTGATTTCCTATATATAATATATAGAAAACTATGTAGCTATATTCTAAATAATCATAAACTATACATGTCTTATTACTATTCATAAACTATTGACTACATATATGGATGGTAGTGAAGTAAGGAAAATACAGTTTACAGGTAAGTCAACATTCGTATTATCCTTACCTAAAAAATGGGTAAATGAATTAAATTTAAAGGCTGGCGATCCTGTAACTATCATTCGCGAACCAAATAATACTTTATCTATAATATCTGACATTACAAGATCCTCAATTGAAGCAGTTGATGAAGCAACGGTAGAAGTATTAAGAGATGAAGGTGGTAATTCCCTTAAACGAAAGATAGTTTCAATGTATCTTGCTGGATATAATATAATAAATCTTAGATCTAAACTTGGAAGAATTAATCCTGTACAGCGTGAAGGTGCAAGAGAAGTCGTTCGTAGGAATCTTGTTGGTACAGAAATAATTGCTGATTCATCTGATTTGATAACAATTCAAGTTTTGATTACACTTCCCGAACTTTCAGTGAATACTGCTGTTAGAAGGATGTTCCTCCTTGCTACATCAATGCATAAAGATGCAATGACAGCATTATCTGAATTAAATTCTGAATTAGCTAATGCTATTATTAGATCTGATGATGAGGTTGATCGATTCAGTCTTTATATACTAAGAAATCTGGTCATTGCAACAAAAAATGAAAGGATATTAAATGACGTTGGATTAAAAAAAACTTCTGATTGTTTAAGTTATAGACTAGCAGTAAAAAGTATTGAAAGAATCGCAGATCATGCTTCCAAATTTGCAGAAAAATCTCTTTCAATTAAAGAAAAAATTCCTGATGATATACTACATCATATTAAAAAAATGAGTGATTTGTCTTTGCAAGACCTGAACGATTCAGTTGAAGCATTTTTGAGAAGGGATTATTTAATGGCAGATAAAATAGTAGATAGAAAAGAAAATGTACAAGTTCTTGAAGATACCATTGTATCTTTACTAGATAATACTGATAATGGGGAGTTTAATCAATATAAAGTTTTTATAAAACTTATACTTGAAGATCTAAGACGTACTGCAGAACATGCGAGTGATATAGCAGAAGAAGCCTTAAATCAAACAATAGGTGAAGTAATTAATATAGAAAAAAGACCTTCACACTATAGAACATGATTAATGATTTAAATCAAATGTTGATACATTAATAATATTTCTTAACTAATGACAAGTAGTAGATATGTTATATTTTCCCATTATAGTTTATGCTCACTTTTAGAATTGAAGGTTTTTCAATTGAATTCGTAAATTTACTAAACTTAATGGAATCACAAAATATGATGCTCTTTATCATAGTAGTTAATGACATCTTGATGTAAGCATTCAAAATCTGATACTAAGTTTCTAATTACTGTTGCATAATAGGTTTGTCTGATATTTTCCTTTATCTTGAGCTATCCAGTATCCTATCCATGTTTTATGTAATGCTTCCCTGTTTGACTTTCGCAATCTCCTGAGGGAATCATTTTGTAATATCTATGACAAGATAATAATTCAGATTGTCAACAGTGATTGTTGAAATGCATTAAATTATCGATAGGGTATTTCTAACAACCACCACAACATATGCTTAAATATAATTTTTATAGATAATTACCTATATCAAAATTGTAAGTTGCCATTTCCTCTTCTGGCGGCTATCCTTGCTATTTCCTTCCAAAATTCCTCACTAAATGTATCAAGATTACTTTTTTTCTCTTTATATTGATACTCAGGATAAGCTGAAGGAGGATAGAGTCCTGATTGTCTTCCCACTAAATAGTCAATGTAGGGAACTAAGAATGCATTACCACTATGCTGATTTGTTATATGGCGTTTTACACTAAACTTTCTAGTTGACCACATACCACATGTAGAACATACCCAATTAGGTTTCATTTTTAATCTCCTCCATTAGGATTAACTGTGTCTCAATGTGCAACACTGTGTTATTATTTATAATATAATATTGTATTTAAAATTATTGAACATCTAGAATAATTTATTAGAATTAAAGAAAATGCTATTGTAAGAAATAGTTAATTGAAATATAAAGTATACCTTGTCCATTATTAGAAATATTTATCTATTATTTGTATTGTTCATTAGCTTATTAAATACAGTTAATTCTTTTCAGACAGTATTGCAATTAAATTAACATTTTTTTAGAGATTTCTCAATATAATTAGGCATCATCATATTTTCCTAGATTATATAGGAGGAATACTAAATAATTATTAAAACAACAAATTATAACTTTCAATATATTTTATCTCAATTTATACGATAAAAATTAATCTCTCTTAGCAATAATAAAAAAATAAATAATAATCTAAGAGAAATTACCTCTCTTATTAAATTAAAGGAACAAATTAAAAAGAGATTATTGTAGTATTGGACTTCCTTTATATGTCAATGATTTTAATGTCTCCTGGTCTAGTTTAACTATATCATTAGGCAAAGCAACATATCCCAAGTCTGGTGCAAAAGTTTGTCCGTCTGTAATTGCCCACGATATAAAGTCTACCAGATCCTTAGCTTTTGTTTCATCTATAGAATTATTTGTACTGAGTTCTTTGAATAGCAGTAGGTATGAAAAACTAGCTATTGGATAAGAATCCTTTCCTGGTGCATTTACTATGGAAATATCTTTCCAAGACTCATCACCATTAGGAAGATTAGGTGCAAAAGAAGAAACTGCAGCGGCGGTTGAATTAAGAGATGGTTTTATAAAATTACCATCTTTATTTTGAATATGTGCATATTTTGTATCTGTAGTTAGAGCATATGACAGTTCTATATATCCAATTGAATTAGGAGTACTCTTTATAGATCCACTAACTCCTTCATTTCCCGGAGCGCCTATGCCAGTAGACCATTGGACTGATTTTCCTTTACCAATATTT
>DASVEV010000056.1:0-2338 GCA_036380415.1 Nitrososphaeraceae archaeon | reverse complement strand
TTTGTATCTGTAGTTAGAGCATATGACAGTTCTATATATCCAATTGAATTAGGAGTACTCTTTATAGATCCACTAACTCCTTCATTTCCCGGAGCGCCTATGCCAGTAGACCATTGGACTGATTTTCCTTTACCAATATTTGTTTCCCATCCAGAGCTAACATTTGCTAAATAATCTGTAAAAACAAATGTAGTTCCCGATCCATCAGACCTATGTACAACTACAATGTCCTCTGAAGGTAATTGTAATCCTGAATTAATCTCTTTTATTTTAGGATCATCCCATTTAGTTATCTTTCCCATGAATATATCAGCAAGAATAGGTCCAGTTAGCTTTAATTCAGCATCTGCTATTTGTGGTAAATTATATGCAACTACTACAGAACCAATAGTTTCCGGAATATGTACTGCACCTACCGCTTTTTTCTCCTCCTCTACATTTAGTGGCGCATCAGTAGCTCCAAAATCTACCGTTTTCTCGATAAATTGCTTCACTCCTCCACCACTACCAATAGATTGATAATTAATATTTACATCAGGCTTGATGTTTTGGTATTCTACTCTCCATGTATCTATTAAAGGAAATGGAAAGGTTGCTCCTGCACCATTAATAGTTGTTTGTGCAAAAGTTTGTTCTAAAAGTGATGGCATATTTGCTGTAAAAAATACAGCGGCGATAAGCCAAACTCCTATTTTTTGATTGATTCGCATAGTTTGAGTACATAATAAGTTTAATTAATTCATTGACATGATATTTAACATAGATCTATAGTCAACTACATGAAATATAATGTATGAATAACTTACTATATCTATCCCTTTTCCCACGGAAATACAATCCATTTATTATGATTCAAAACTTTTCCACTTACTATTTTGTTATTATTATCTGGAATTCTATATCTACTTACAAGACATGCATAATCATATTCGAATCTTTTAAAATATTCATTTACAATGAAAAAAGTTTTTCCAGTATCATAAATTTCATCTATCAATAAATACTTTTTATTTTTATGAAATTTATTAAATTTAAATATTTTATTCCTTTTGATGGAAATAAATTCAATATCATTAATATCTAATTCTCGTGAAATTAATATTGCAGGAATTATACCACCATTTTTTATACCAATGATTAGATCGTATTTCTTGTTATTTTTTTTTATTTTTAGGACAGTTTTTTTTACAAGATTTTCAATATCATCCCAATCTAAATAATCATTCTTTAGATTTAGATCCGTACTAACTTTTTTCAAACAATCAATCAAAATAATAATAAAAATTAATATTTATTCATTTTTTAATAATTATTTTATATAAGTTATTTAGATGTATTTTAACCATTTTTCACTATATTTGTGATTTCCTCTTATAGTTTTTTCAAATACTCTCTTCATTCTTTTTGTTATTGTTCCAGTTTTTCCGTTTCCTATCATTCTATTATCAATTTCACCGACTGACTTTATTTCTGCCGCTGTACCAGTTAAAAAAATCTCATCTGCTAAATACAATTCATCTTTGGATATATCACGAATTTCTGTAAGAACATTATCTTCTCTTGCCAATGCTAATACTGTATCTCTGGTTATTCCTTCCAGGGAGCCAGATGATACTGGAGGAGTTATTAATGTCTTATTTTTTACTATAAAAATATTCTCTGCACTTGCTTCCACTACTTTTCCTGCAGTATTTAACAGTATAGCTTCATCAAATCCAGATTTGATTGCTTCAATTCTAGCTAATGCTGAATTAGCGTAATTAGCTGTAGCCTTTGCATGAACAGGCATAGTTCGTCCGTCAATTCTCATCCAGCCTGAAACCATGAGTCTTATTCCTTGTTCGTCATTTTCCTTTTTTATATATTCATCCCATTTCCAAACAGCTATTGAGACTGAAACTTTATTATTTAATGGATAAACTCCCATTTTTCCATGACCAAAATAAACTAAAGGTCTGATGTAACATTCATCTAATCCATTTTTTTTAATTGTATTAATTATTGCATCTTCTAACTCTTTCTTTGAATATTCAATATTCATAAAATATATTTTTGCACTTTCAAATAACCTCTTCAAATGATCCTCTAATCTAAATATCGCTAGTCCTTTCTGAGTTTTATAACATCTTATTCCTTCAAATACAGCAGTACCATAATGCAAAGAATGTGTTAAAATATGTATTTTAGCATTTTGACTTTCATATAAAAGACCATCGATCCAAATAATATTTCTCTCGTCCATTTAATTTTCATTCTTTAATACTAATAAAGTTTAATTGTTGTGAGTAATTTTTAAATCGCTTTTATTTCTTTGTAAATGTATTGCTCTTATAGCATT
>DASVEV010000055.1:0-2212 GCA_036380415.1 Nitrososphaeraceae archaeon | reverse complement strand
GTAATAGATAAATTTAAGTCTAAACAAATTATCTCATATTATTACTTTTAGTGTCAACAATAAATTGAACCAATTCATAGATATTACAAACAAAATTGAACAATATGTTAAGAGATTCAAAACATATTATTTATAATACAGATAATTCAATTTTTTTAGTTAAGTAGAATAGTGCAGGTTTAATTTGAATCAAGATTATATTCGACTAATAATAGTAAGTTATTTAATTTAATAATGTTGCAAACATTAGTCTAATAAAGGAATATTAAATCCCAAAAGAGTTTGAATAATATGTGTAAATAAAGTAATTTTAAATTCAATAATCTAGTCTAATAAAAAATTGTTCAACTAATAATTCAACTAACATTATGATTGTAACGTTATAATACTTATAGGGATATTCAAGGTAAATTATACATTGTATTTCTTAAAATATTTGAATAGTATGAATTCCTTAGTGATCACTCTTCAAACAATATTGCTATTGTAAAAAATAAGAAGAGTATGTCATTATTTATTAGGTTATTTAGTCTACTTTATCTTTTGCTTCATCAGCGCCTTCTTCCATTCTGTTTCCTGCTTTTTTTGCACCTCTTTTCATCTTCTCTCCTGCATCTTCCACTTCGTCTTTTATTTCTGACATTATTTATAATAATACAACATAGTATAAAATAATATTACAAGAACTATCTAAATATATTCATCAAAAAATTTTTAGTTAATTATAGATGTAATAATTTTATTTAGTTATGTTTAAGTATTTAATTGGTTTATTAGATTCAAATGTAAATATTTTACATAATATATATAGCTTTTAGCAATAAGTTTCTTATCTATTCAATTATGAGCATTCATATAAAATTACTTTAATCTTAGTTATCTTCCTATCAAAGATGCAAAATCAAAAAATATGGACAATATATCTACATCCAATTAGTGTTTTTTTTTCTGGTTGATATCCTAATATAATAAATAAATAAATGATATAAAAATTTAATCTTATTAATTTAGAGAGGAGTAATCATATATAACAACGTAAACAATTAATAAGAAATTATGTTAATATTTTGATAATGATTATACATTATTGTTACATTATTTTATTTTTTACAAGTTTATTTTTATTGACTCATTATGGATTCCAACAAGCACAACTAATAAATCCAGCATATGCTTTTCAACAAATACAAGATAAAAATATAGACAGACAATTAACTTCTACAAATCCCTCTGTAAAAGAAGATATTCTCATTCACACAACTGTACCTATACTAACAGGAAAATCAACAAATATTGAAAAGAATATATCAACTATCAAAAATTCTTTTGAACCGAACAACTTTGTAATAAAGGAATTTCCCGTTCCTTCGGGATCTCGTCCACATGATGTTGCACCCGCAGCAGATGGAACAATTTGGTATACTGCCCAAGGATCAGGTGAATTAGGACAATTAGATCCAAGCACTGGAGACACATATCATATTCATCTTGGTAATGGATCTGCTCCTCACGGTGTTATTGTTGGCCCAGACGGTGCACCATGGATTACAGATGGAGGATTGAATGCCATTGTACGTGTCGACCCCGCGACGAAGGAAATTAAAATTTTTTCCTTACCTGCAGATAATGTATATGCTAATCTAAATACAGCTACATTTGATAAAAGTGGCATCTTATGGTTTACAGGACAAAATGGTATTTATGGTCGCTTAGATCCTGCAACAGGACAAATTAAGATTTTTTCCTCTCCAAGAGGTCCTGGACCATATGGGATAACTACAACTCCTAATGGAGAAGTCTATTTTGCCTCTTTAGCTGGCAGTTATATAGCACGCATTGATCTAGAAACAGGAAATGTCACTGTTCTGGAACCACCAACTCTTGATCAAGGAGCTAGACGTGTTTGGTCTGATTCTATCAACAGGATTTGGGTAAGTGAATGGGATTCTGGTAAGTTAGGCGTTTACAATCCTGATAACAAGACTTGGAAAGAATGGCAGCTTCCTGGAGAAAATCCATTGCCATATGCTGTTTACGTAGATGAGCGTGATATGGTATGGGTTAGTGATTTTGCATCAAATTCATTTCTACGGTTTGATCCTGTCCTAGAAAGATTTGAAGAGTTCAAGTTACCAAGCAAAGATGGTAAAGTACGTCAGATATTAGGAAGTCTTGGAGAGATTTGGGGTGCAGAGTCTGGCACAGATAAACT
>DASVEV010000054.1:0-11787 GCA_036380415.1 Nitrososphaeraceae archaeon | reverse complement strand
TGGAAGAAATAGTTTTAATAATTATATTAGTAGTAAAATCATGTATAGCATAAATAGTCTTTAATCCTTAAAGTAATTCGCCTTTAAAAATCAATTATTGTCTATTACTTTAGACCAATCAATATTAGTATGTCTGTGCATTAATCTCTTAGCATTGCTTATTATTTTGGTGGTATCAGGATCGACTTTTATCAACTCTGCCAATTCCTTCTCATTGTCAATTGCAAAACAATTATACCCCTCCTTAAAATCACAGTATTTTGGATCATTATTCAAATCTTGTATCCATCTTCTATGTAAAATTAAGGCACAATCATTATGTATTGCTTCTAAATATGTATACTGAGTTCCTCCACCATCATTTTTAACTAGCGAAAGGTCAACTACAAATTTCTTTTTAGCGATTATATTAGAAACTGATAAAAACGATTTGTCAAATTTCCCATAATAGTGTTTCTTAAATTCAACAGCACCATTCTTTCCATTTAAATGGAGATAAATATACATTGGTGTAGGATAACCATATAGACGGATACCGTTAATTCCAAAAGATTCTAAAATTTTATTTGCTTTGAGTATTATATCAATATTTTTCCCAAATCCTATTCTAGAAATTGAGACTGCTCCTTTTCTATTGAGTATAGAAGATTCAGTTGGATATGCATAGAATGGGTGATAAAGGAAAACTGAATTCAAGTTATACTTTTGCTGTATGTAGTGTTGAACTGCCCTTCTGATAGTAATGATTTTCCATTTCCTTATCAGTTCAATAATTCTATTTGAAATATCTCTAGGATCATGAATTACTACTACAATATTATCTGTTCGTTCTCTTTGATCATTATTAGTTAGGTTCAATATTGTGGGAAAATAATCATCTTTGATCATAGTAAAAAAAGGATATTGTATATTGCGGAGTATCTTAGCAGATATATTCTTATAGTGTAATCCATAACCGAAATCTCGTAACCTATTTTCTGACTTGTTACTACTTGTAGGACGTAGAATGACGTTATCATTTTTTCTTTCTGACATTCCAATTGTATAAATTAAATGCGCAGTAAATGTGGTTACGCCTCCAAAAAAGAATTTATGTAAGTATATGAACTGTGTATTAGAATTCAATTTAGAATAAGTTAGTGACAGTAGTATTAACAACTTTAATTTCTTTATATTCAAAATATCAGAAAAAAACGCTTCATCATATGCAAATAATTTTTAAAAATCATCATTTTGGGTAGATTTAAATCAATAGACTTCGATTGCATTCTCCTATAAAGAAGAGTCTGATAGAAAGGGTAATAATGCAGTATTTCAATAATAAACAGAATGTTTAGTTGTTTATTATCTTGCTACATTAGAAGAAAAGGAGAACGTGTAATCTAGATCATGTGTATAATTCGATAGAACTATTTGTATCCATTTACAACAATATAATAATAGAAATAAATTCCTGATTTAAAGGAGGTGAATATCTCAAATTAACAGGCTCTTCTACAAATTCTTTAGCATTTAACATAAAGTTAGAATTTTAAGATATCCTAATATGCTAGAGATATTACTATATTTTTTCTATGTCTAAAATTGATAACTCGAAAAGTTCAATAAATCTTAGTCCCTTTACACAACTAATATCCGATTTTAAAGGTAAAAATATAGCTGATGAACAAATCCAGGCTGATTACAATAATACTCTAAATTATCCTAATAATTACTTTGTAGCACCTGATAGATGGCGTGAATGCTTTTATACGACATCAAGAGAAAACATGCTTTTACTAAGTAAAGGACTAGAAAATATTGTACGTATAAAACCGCCATTTAATAAATTCGTCTTAATATCTCTATTTCAAAGAACAAGTAACTTTAATTCTGTAGCAGAACAATATGCTTCTATTTCTCCAATATCAAAAAAAACATATTTAATAGGAGGAAAGGGATTGGCTCAAGGAATAAATTCGTCAAATGTTGAGATTATAGATTTTACTGATTCAGGCTTAGAAAATAATTGGGTTGTTATCGCTATTGCCAATGATGAAGGATGTGCTTTAATTGCAGAAGAGTTTAAACCAGGCAGATATAGAGGATTCTTTACAACAAATAGAGATCTTACAAATAGATGTTTGAATATTATAAGAGAGTTATTAAATATTGTAGTTTAAATTTGAAAATGATATATTATTAGTATTGGAATTTACCTCTTTTACTTCGTATTAGAATAAGCTATTTTAATGGTTTTGCTTCCTGTAAATTAGCAGTAGCTATCTCAGTAACATATCTAATTTTTACTCCTCTATTTTTTGCTTTAATCCTTTAATTGACTCAACATCAACCATACTGATGGTCCATTTGAATCCAAACAGGCATCAATTCTATACTTTGCTTTATAGACAAAATTTAAAATTGCATATTTTAATCTTCAATACCATGAAAGATTTCAGTCTTTTCCTTTTCTGTCTTATTGTTTCCCTTCATAGATGATCTTATTATTAGTTATATCATTTTTTTCTTGCATAGGGTTGTTACCTTCTTCCGTAGGTGTAATTATTCTTATACTTTCCTACTATTATTATAGTATACATTTGTTAGTATCTACCTCTTTCTCTACAGATTATATATCCATATAATACTTAAACGTAAGTATCAGTATAAAATATGATAGATGATATTAATGGATTATTTTTCGTAGGGGATTCAACTATAAGCTATGAAATTGGAACGAATACAGTTGCTCAGAGTGTATTATTATGTTACTTTAAACTGTGTCATTTTTAATTGGGTGTTGAAAAAATGCCTCACATAGTATTAACTAATGTTTCAGATTTCAAGAGTTTTTATAATAATTTCAAAAAGGAGGTATTGATTATTAAGAATGCGAAAGATCAAACAAACACCATAATCAGATTTGAGGAGATCTTTTTAAATCAATTGGAGAATATCATATTAATTAAAACTATAGTCATAGAAAATAATAATCAACCTCAGACATATTATATTATGACAATGAAAAAGAATAATCAAATAACTATAAGACTTGATCCATTAACTGATCCACAAAATAAAACTGATGCTGTAAAAACATCACTGGCAAATATTGCTAAACAATATAAAAAAATTGACCCAGCCATCTCCATAGGTAAAACAAATTTAGGACAATATCTACTATAGTTAAAAAGAAGATAGAATTTTCGCTATCAAAGAAAATTCGAATTTCTAATACTTTTAATTCTTTATAATTTAATATAATAATATAAATTACTCTAAAAAGCTCTAAATATGGTAACAAATGGATGAAAAGGAAGGGATGAATTCCAATATTAAGTACAATTCACAAGACCCAAATCAAACAATGGAACATTAGAAACTTTGAATATCATTCATTTTATAAAGTTATAGATCCTTGATAGATTTATCTAAACATAATTCTTGAGATAACGTATAAGAATATGCTTCATGTAAGAAAATTAATAAAGAAATACGAATTATTATTTTAATCTAATTATATATCTATTTCAATATACATCTATTTCAATAATATTTCAATGATCACGAACGTCATATTTGGCACTAGGTATTATAATGATGCACCTATTATAAAGAGAAGTTGGTGATGTTTATATTATTAGGATGGTATATATTAGAATAAAAAAAATAAAAAATATTGATTATGCTTATCTTGTTGAAAGTAAATGGAACAAAGAAAAACACACTTCTCAACAAATTATAAAACAATATTTAGGTCCAGTATCGAATATAAATATCAATAAAATCCCAGAAGATTATAGAAATGAATCAACCATTTTAAAATTTTTATCTTCTCATAATCTTGATTATTCACAATCTATTAAATACAATGAATCATTACAGGAGCAGTTGTATAAAAAATTGAAAAATTATGCAATTAATGACTTGATAAAATTATACAATGAATATACAAAAACAAATTATTTATTATTAGATTTTTATGAGAAATTATTGATACCTGTATTATATAAGATAGGTAATCAATGGGAAAATGGAGAAATTGATATTGCAACAGAACATGTATGCAGTAATGCAGTAAATAATTTAATTGATTTAATTAATCAAAAAAATACAAAACAAGTTTTTAAAAGTTATGAATATACTAAAGCAATAGTATTATGTACCCCAGAGGGAGAACTTCATAGTATAGGTTGTAAAATAATTGAATCGTTATTGCTTGAAAAAGGCTATGAGGTTTATAATATTACCTCATCTCTTCCAACCAATTCTATTAAATCTTATTTGAATAATATAAAGTTCGGTCTCTTACTTATTTCAGTAACTTTAGAAGAGAATTTAGATTCAGTGATTAGATTCGTAAAAGAAATACGTAATTCTTGTAATATTCCTATAATTGTGGGTGGCAATGCAATAAAATTTGCATCAAAGTCTCAAATTCAGTTATTAGAAAAATATGATAAAGTTTATTTTGATCTTAAAAAACTTGGTAATTTAATTACTAATATAAAGATACTAATAGATAATTAGAATTAAGAATGTGCAAGTAAATGGTATATACAACATGTAAACAGAAGATTCTATATTTCTTATTTATTTACAGATATATTAATTATTCATTATAGTTATTTTTGGTTATTATTTATTTTGAAATTAACTCAGATTAATATTATCAGTCTCTCTTCTAATAAACAAAATTAATTAATTAATTAATTAATTTATTTTCCTAGTACTCTAATTTTATGAAAGAGGTTATGTGACGCAGCTATAACCAATCCCGCTACAATAGCTCCCATAAAATTACGTATAGCAACTAAAACATTTGGATAGTCTAAATTAATCGAATTATCATATATCAAATATACGTTATTGAATCCCCAAAAAATTAGTGTTATCCATCCTATAATACCGGCCACCAAGGAACCTAATCGTGCACCATCCTTGACAAAAAATAATGCAAATAGAATTCCAAAATACCATACAATGGCTAATATTATCCAAAGAGGAGTGAATAAATCATTTTTATTATCTAAAAAATAATACGTTGCTCCAATTATGCCTAATGAAATTAATGAAAAAATTAATATTTTTCTATTAAGAGAATCAGACGTCTTTTGCTTTTTTATTATCTTGGCTTTTCTTACTTGTTCCTTCATAGCAGTTTTGATAGATTCTTCAAAGTTCATTAGTTTAATTGGAATTAACTTTTGGATTTCATTATCATGGACTATTGCTTCATGTTTTAAACTATCAATTAAAGGTCTAGCAAGAGATGCCTTTACTGGTGTAATCAAATCTACCCAATAAGAAGAGAGTCTAGGTGTTAAAAATGGGATAATAACAATTTTTAATGATTTGTTTAGAATAGCTGAATATCTTTTCATCATGTCTAGATAGCTAAGAATTTCAGGGCCTCCTATATCAAAATCCTTATTAGCTGTATCCTCAAGTTCTAATGACTTTATTAAATAAGTTACCACATCATCTACTGATATAGGCTGTGATTTAGTTAATACCCATTTTGGACAAACCATTACAGGAAGTCTCTCTACCAAGTACTGTAACATTTGAAAAGAACCACCTCCTTGACCTAGAATAACAGCAGCACGAAATATTGTAACTTCCGCCTTAGAAGTCCTTAAAATATCTCCTACCTCCTTTCGACTCTGCATATGTTCAGATAACTCTTTATGTTTCATATCAATAAGACCGCTAAGGTAAATTATTCTTTTTGTATTTGTTTGTGAGGCTGCCTTAGCAAAATTTTCCGCTGCAATTCGGTCTCTTGTTGAGAACTCTTGCCATTTTTTTGTTGAGCCTTCCATAGAGTGTATGAGATAAAAAGCTATATCCACTTCTTTTAGAGCTTCGACTAATTCTAAATAATTAGAAGCATCAGCTTTTACTATTTCAACAATATCTCCACTTAAACTAAAAAGTTCATAAATATTTTCAGGATTTCTTGTCATACATCTAACTTTATAATGTCCATCAGCTAATAGTCTCTTGACAATCCTACTACCAATAAATCCTGTTGCACCAGTTACTAATATCCTTAAATTTTGTTTTGTATTTTTGCTATTGTACATGTATAATTCCTACGTATGATTTATTTTTTAAATAGAATTCCATTTGATATCGATGTATATAAAAGGTTGTCATTTTTTTGACATTCTAATTTATCCTTCTAATTAGCACTAAAATAACTATAACATATGGATTTACTTTCATTCTAAGAATATTGATTAAATATTTTATTTTTGACATTTATTTTTATAGTAGTAGACATAAATTAAAACGAATTTTCATCTCTGTTTTCCTAATGTTTATTGTAAGAATATTCATATCTATAATTAGACTTCCTCTTTAAGAGTTATTGTATTTATTCTTTATTGGTTTGTACAACGGTTTTTAACGCGATCATCCTCCATACTATAAATCCAAATAAAATACCATATATTATGTGAAATCCTAAAGATCCTATAACGACAAGTGGATAAAGTCCTTGAAAGTGATCTGCTATTCCAAATAGATATTGGTTTGGAGCAGATACAGCAAAAGCATCTAGTTTGGGTTGAATTATGAATGTGGCTAGAGGTAGGAATAAGACTATCCATAGAGAAACACCCGCTATTATTCCATAAGTTATTCCTCGCTTGAAATTAGAGGGAAACAATTTGTTCCAAAATAATGCTACTTGACCAAAAATGTTACCTGCTACAGTACCTGTTGCAATATGTAATGCAAATCCAATATATTGTGATACAGCAGGATCATAGAAACCAAGGGAAGTTCCTATTACTGCAAAGAAAGTACCTACAGGTGTTTGTGATATAATATCAACAATAACTAATAATCCTGATATTGCCCAAGCAGATATAAATCCTGCAAAGGTAGAATACAATATTAAATACTTTGAACTATGATCGAGTTTGAGCATTATTATAACATAAACTTTCTCATATAAAACAATTATATTATAACATAAACTTCCCTACAAAAAATAGACATAATTATATAACATAGTGCCAACTAATATGATTAAACGAGTGATAACAATAAAAACAATGTGGATCTGTTAAATTCCCTGAAATAATACATCATGAAGAGGATTTTATTTGTAAATTGTTCTGGACATAATCTAATAGAATTAAAATTATTTAGGATACTGATTTATTTATAATAAATCACAAATAAGTATTGATAAAGAGGATTCATATCTGAATCTTATAAATTTGCATACAAACGAAAGAATTACTGCATGTCGGCTTGAATGACATTTGCAGGATTTATTTGAGTTCACTTCATTCCTTTGAACAGCATTAGAAAAATATTATACACTTAAAAAATAGTTCACTAATAGAAGGTATGTTCCTTAGGTTATAAAATAACAAATCTTTATTTTGATATTATTTAGTTATTATTTTGCCAAGTAAAAATCTAAGTGAATCCTCTAATTCTAAATTAAAAAACTTGTAGCCTGTTGAAACTAATTTTTTGGGAATGACATTAGTATTTGTAGAAAGTACTTCCTTTGACATTTCACCAAATATTAGTTTGGGTATATTTTGATTTATTGACACTGATAGTTTTGGATTATATATTTTTTTGAGTGTATCTGAAAATTCTAAATTTGTAACAGGTTTTGGAGATACAACGTTAACAGGACCTTTAATTGAAGTATTTGTTATTGAATAAAAAATACTTTTTATAACATCTTCTATTGAGACCCAGCTGATATATTGATCTTTATTTCCAATTGTTATTCCCAAACCTAATTTGAAAGGACTTAATAATTTTTGTAAAATACCTCCTTTTGGAGTTAATACCACACCAAAACGTGTGTTGACTACTCTTATTCCTATCTCTGATGCATCTTTAGTAGCATTTTCCCATTTTTGACATACTTCAGAGAGAAATCCTTTTCCCGGAATGCTATCCTCTGTTAAATACTCATTAGGCCTATCTCCATAGTATCCAATTGCTGACGCACATATTAATAGCGAAGGGGGATTTGATAGCTTTGTTAAAGATTTCGATAAAAGTTTAGTACTTCCAACACGGCTATCAAATATTCTCTGTTTTTTTATGTCTGTCCATCTTCCAAATATGTTTTCTCCTGCAAGATGAATGATAATATCAAATCCCTCAAGTTCATGATGATCTAATTTATCATATTCAGGATACCAAAAAATACTTTTTTTATCCTCTTTTTTTGTTGTATGGCTTAAACCCATGTTGTTATTATTTACCTTTCTTACAAGACGAGTAATCTTGTGTCTTCCTATATTAGTTAATAATGGAATAAGGGAAGACCCTATCAATCCATGAGAACCCGTAATAAGAATATTTTTTCCCTTTTCCTGTGTCATTTTTTCGAGAATAGTATCATTAACTAAAATACGTGAACGATAAAGAAATAATTGATTCAAATAATGTTGAATTCTCTTTTGTATAATTTTAGATCCTATTTTACCAAATCTAGGCATGTAATCTATTTTATCTTCTATGATGCATTGATTTGGGTCTTGAGGTATAAAAGAATGAGTATGGACCCATTTTTTGAACGGACCTTTTATCATTTTATCTTGAAATTGTCGATTATGAATGTAACCAAAATGTTTAGCAACCCATTTCAAAGTTATAGGACCTAAGTTAATCTGAAAAATCGAAATATCATCATCATTAATTCCTCCTTTTTGTTCTACTATATCCAACCCACTCCAAGGAGGAACAAGTCTTTCTAAAGCTCCGTTTCGTGTATGATAATCAAAAAGATTATTTATGTTACAGGGAATTAACGATCTCCTTACAAATATATTTGAACAATTTTTATTAACTATTTTTATTCACTATAAATAAAACTGAATGATAATTTATTAAATTATTACCCTAATTACTATAAACTAGGCACTATCTACTCATTTTTAATGACTTTTTATTATATTTAAATATGGTGTCTCTTGCTTTTGACATCTCGATTCTATTTTTTATCTTTTTCACCGAATATGTGAAGTTCACTTACCTCCTTAATTCCTTCTTTTTTCATTAATGCTTTAAGAAATTCAAACGCAACCTCTTTGGATTCATCTTCTAATGTTCCAACAATAACAAAATGATAATCTTTCTTATTAGAGGTGGTCATTTTAAACTGATAATTTTGCTATGTGTATTTAAGATTATTGTAACTTTTTCGACGCCTGAAAATTAAATGAGTTAACTCTTTACGCTTTTACTGATTCTTTCTGATGATGATGATGTTATTATTTCCTCAACTATACTCTTCTTGATTATGTCAATCATATTCTAGTGACAAAGGTTGAAATTTATTATTATATATTATTTGATTATTGGTGTGCGTGAGCGCTATGAAGGCTCTAGAATGCGTGTAATATTATTTCTTATCCGTTGAATCAACAGTTAAGTTATAAGTTATCACACGATGTAATGGAACATCATTCATAATTATGGATGGAATGTCTTGGAATACTTCTGTCCTTATTTCATGTTCACCAGCAGGTAATGGTTTTATTATAGGCATTATAGCATTTATTTTTGCTTTATGAGATCCAATTTTATATCATAAGGATGGCATTATGAGCAACAGATTTTTTTACTTGAGTATTATGGAATATGGAATATTGTATCTGCTGCTGATTGTCAACCATAATGCAAACTAGTATTACTAACAATGCTAATAAAGCCTATAATATAAATAAAAATGGTTCTAGATTTTTACCTGTATTTGACTCTTTTACATTGCTTGCAATAACTTTAGCTGTAATCATTGGAATTGTTAGTTATTATTTTAATAACAAATAATACACTAATTAAAAAGTATTGCTTGATGAAGATTATTTAATTATATAAACAAATCTCATACTAATTTATTATGATGATGTGTACTAATTGAGTAGAAGATTAGATTAAAACGACTACTCAATTAGTACATCGCTCTGGACATGAAGGTCTATGGCTATTTGGTCATTATATTGGAGTAGGTGCTACAATACAACAAACAATAAATAAAAAGCAATAAAGTTTGTGGAGTTTATTTTTAATGTAATCTATTTTATTTTATTTTAAAAACAGATACTACTGTCATAATTATGTTTGTGACATCTTAGTTTTCAAATTATATACTTTTTGCATAGTGGGTTGTATGTCTATGTGTACTTTTTTCATTATTTCAGCTGGAGATGAATTCTTGTCTATCATAGAATAAAGTTTATAGAAATCATCCTCCAATTTTCTTACATCATTTAGTTTAGCCTTATCCAATCCAATAAATGATTTCAAATACAGCTGAAATAGAGTATTGATTTTCATAGCAAGAGTTTTTGCGGTTTCATGTTTAGCATAATTCATGATGGTATGATTTGTTAAGAAGAGCGGATTTTTACTATCACTGTTATTAACGTTAACATTAGAGTTTTCTGAATTGTTAAAAGCAGTAGCAAAAAATGAACTTTCTAATTTGTCAATGGATTGATTACTAGCGTCATTATTATTATTAGAATTTGTTGGTATAATGTATAAGAGATTAGACATATTTGTAAGATCAAAGGTTAGATCTATAGAGTCGGCATAGCTTCTTAAAACTTCATCTACAAGTGTAACAACTACTAAAGCATTAGAAGTGATATTTGATTTTGATATTTCCTGATTATATCTTTTAGCAAACTCTCCATCATTAGCAACATCTTCATCTACATAAAATGTGTCATAAACCAGTCTAGCAGCATCATCAGAATGGTCCATAGATAAAGTAACATTGGATGGATAATTTTTCATCGCTAATTCTAATTCTGTTTGTGTTTTCTCTAGTAAAGTTAAAAGATATACAGAGTCGTCAGATTCAAAGCTGTGTCCAAAAACACTAAACTGTTGAGAACCTACTAATATAAAAAATATGAAAATTATAAATATACATGGTTTAACCAAATTATATCATCTTGATTTTGATATCAGTCAAGTAAATTTGTATAAAATTATATGTGTAAAAGATTTTTAATTATTTAATTAGTTATTCTAATGTGCAAAGTAATTGACAATAATAACTTAATTTTTAATGCAAATACGATTCAATTTTATTTTTATTGATTTTAATGATCTCTGAATATCAACATTGGAATATAGTACACTAATGAAACAACAAATATTAATGAAAGGAAAATTGTTTGGATGGAACAAATAGTAAGAGTAGAAATTCCGATTCCAAATCTTGGTATTATGATTCTATTGGAATTTATGATGCAATAAAAAATATTTATACTGTAAAGGGTGATTTAATAGATAATTCTGCATATTAAAGGTTATTTTTAATAGTTTCTCAAGGAGTAATATTCTATAAGATAGGAACAATATAATTTAAATTACTATTTATACAATTAACTCCTTATCAATTCAACTAGTTTAGTTAAAAGTTTCAACAATGGGTCAATATCTATTTTGTCATGTTCATTTATTGCGAGGCATTTTTGCCTCTATTTCTTTTACCATAATAAACATTAAAAATTATCTTTTTATAACTACATTCTAAACTTAAATAATTAAACACCAAATGTAACAACAATACTTGTTTTAGCTAATATTATTATTCTTACTACAAATATCTAACCATTCAAATTCTTTTTCTAAAGTTGAATATAGTAATATTAAATGTTCTTTAACATTAACACAATGTTAATATTTTTAACTTCTTCAATTTCTGGTTACTATTTACAAAAAATCATAGAATCAAGCTTCGTTTATCCTTATCACTTTAACTTCAACTCAACATAGCATTATTCAGAATAGCAAATG
>DASVEV010000053.1:0-2022 GCA_036380415.1 Nitrososphaeraceae archaeon | reverse complement strand
ATCACCAGTAGAAACTGCTAAAGAATCCATGGTATCGTAATCAATTCGTGCTATGCCTCTACCAACATCACGAGTATAAGCTTCCAGCACTTTTAGTGATGTATTGTTTCCTCCCGCTACTCCTGCGCCAGCACTAGCAGCTGCACCACCACCACCACCAGCACCACCACCACCACTGTTGCCACTACTATTACTATTATTATTATTATTATTACTATTATTATTACTGCCACTACTATTACTAGGCAAACTACTGTTCACTTGTATACCTTAGGTGAATTGACTACATATACTTTGTTTCTACTGTTAGGTGAATATTACAAAATAGGAAAAAGTAATCAAATATAATTACAACGATGTGATTAATACTTTTGCAAACATAATTTAGTTAAAGTTTTATTTAATAATAAGTTAAAGCATTTTTAGTGGATACATTACACGTTTTATATATTATATTATTAACATTTTGGTTCTCTACTATTCCTGTTGCATGCCTTACCATGACACGATTCATTAGAAACAGGAAAATATTTGTTGAAAAAGATCTGCGTAGAATTCATAATGATCCCATTATTATTTTTCAAATTACTACTAGATCTGCAACTAGAATAACGGTTGTAGAAAGAGGTATTTATTCGATTATAAATGCAGCAATAAAGATTAATTATTCTAATTATAAAATTTCAATTGTAACTGAGGACGAAAACGATAAACAAAAATTCCCTCATTTAAAGAATTGTGAAATAGTTATGGTAGATAAAAAATATAGTACAAATGCTATTAAAAAATCCAGAGCATTACAATTTGCAGTAGAAAACAGAAGGAAAACCGGAGAGGATACTAACAAGTTTTGGATATTCCACATGGATGACGAAAGCTATGTTACCAATCAAACTTTATTATCATTATTAAAATTTATTAGAGAAGGTAAAGGAATTGCATCAGAGGGACCTATTGTATATCCATTGAAATTTGAAATAGCAAATCCAATTACCGCATTAGCCGAATCAGTTAGACCATTTGGATGTTATGATTGCGTATCTCAAATGAAGAATCCTCCTCCGCTTCATATGCATGGAAGCAATTTGCTTGTTCGATCAGATGCCGAGGATTTAATAGGATGGAATTTTGGCTCAACTTTAGCAGAAGACCAGCTTTTTGGTTACAAACTCTATGAGAAATATGGAAAAAAAGCATTAGGTTGGCATGGGGGTATTTTATTAGAACAGCCTCCTCTAAATATTAAAGATCATTTTATGCAAAGAAGAAGATGGGTCCTAGGATCATTACAGAATATCAACAAATTTCCTTTTTGGCATAGATTCAAAATTGCTTTCAAGTTGACTAGTTATTTTATGGGTTTCATTTCAGGAATAGCGTCTGCAATAGTATATGTTATAACATTTATGTCAATGCTACCTACATCTATTCAGATACTAGTCGATCAAAATATATCTAATCCACTTATTTGGGCACAATATATTACTTCTTCATTTTTCCCATCATCTTTTCCTGATATTACATTAAAAATAAATGAAATGGCAAGTAATCACAGTATCTATCCTATCGATATAGGTCCTATTTCTATTCTACTGCTTTTTCCCTATATAATGTGGTTATTATCTTATCAAATAGGGCTATTTCTAAACTTGAAGCATAATAAAAAATATCCTTTATCAAAAAAAATTATCTTGCATATCCAAGCAGCATTTCTATCTTTAATATTAGGAATTATAGAGACATTTCCTGCATTTTATGCGATTATCGAATATTACTGGAGAAATAGGTTGAATGCTATAAAGAAAATTCATAATTATGATTTTTATGTAATAAACAAATAACAAAAATATACAAGATAACTATATTAATATAATATTAGCATAATTGACTTTATAAAAGTTAATCATAGACTTATAAAATCAAAGAGAAATACTCTAATCGTATTTTATTTTAGTGTGTCAATGATGCTGCTAATAACTTCATATGGTGGATATCAGAGTGCAACTAATTTTATAACAAAAG
>DASVEV010000052.1:0-13131 GCA_036380415.1 Nitrososphaeraceae archaeon | reverse complement strand
TTAATATGAAGAAGGTAGGATTGATCTATTACAACATTCTTGAGAAAAATTGCGAATAATCGCATATACTTTTTTTACCTTTTTTTGTTAAGGTTCATTTATTTATATGATTAAAACCTTAGACGAGAATTTTTAAAATCCTAGGGAGGAATGGTGTGTGTTGCAAGCCAGGCTTCATTATCGACGTGAAAGAGACTAATATTCAATTAAGATTATAACTTTTAAAATAGGTCTTGACTAATTTATCAATTCCAGTAGTACTAATTACATGACTTAATGTATTTAATTCCAACAATAAGTATTCTTATTCTATTGATTATTTATCGTCATGTAAAAAGTCAAATAAGATAAAGTTAACTAGAAGATAATGCATATTATCTTATGAGCGATTTTGCATTCTTTAGATTCATAAGTAACAACTGGCTTACAGAATCCGAAAAGAAAAGAAAAGATGAAATTATCCAAATAACAGAAGAAATTCTAGAATCTAAAGGAATAGAGTGTGACGCTCGAATTAGTAAATTACCTGAAGAGCAATTAAAGGAAATTCTTGAAGAAGTTAGAGATAAAATTAAAAAGAAAAAGAAAAAGAATAATATTACAATAGAATCGGAATCTGAATTGGTTGTTAAAACTTAGGAAATACAATTAAAAATGAAACCAGCAGAAAATGAAATTCCTTCATGGCCTTTGATAACAGGTATTGCAGTAACTGCTTTTGGAACAATATTATTGGCCTTTAGAGCAAGTGTATTGCTATCAATTGTATTCATTATTTTAGGTGTGATCCTTGTTTTATCATGGTATATATTGTATACAAAGAAAAAGTCGGAAATTTCTCATAATTTTGGTACAGACTGTATTTGTCAAATTTGTAGTCATGACAAACCTTTAATTTGTATCAAACAAAAGTGTAAATGTTGTACAATTATGAAAGAGAATAAAGTAATAGGACATTCAAATAACCCTTTACAATGATTTGAGATTTTATAATTTGCATATTTGTATTTTGGAAATATACAAACTAGCTGTCTTGGGGTAAAGTGTTGAAAGAATTTCTAAATGAAATAAATATACATTTAGTAAACACATTTGAAAAAATGTTTAAAGAAGATAAAAAGAATGAGACCCAAAAAAAAATATTATTTGACTAATTGAAATACTATATATAAGATATTCCCCTTTATAATAATATTCTTTAAGGTTCATTTGTGTATATTTTTTATTACATATGCCTACTTAATTTCTTTTAGGTTTCTCCAAATTCAACATAAACATTAATACAAAAGATTAACAATTTTGCAAAATAGGGTTATTTTGTTCCTAAAGTCTTAATTTCAACTTTCATCATCAATGATAAATCAATAGACATAGTGACATACTTAATAGAGTCCTTGTTTTATAGTCAACAAAAATATGTGACGTTATAGATTACTATGATAAAGTCCTATCTATCCCCTATGAAGATGTTGCTACTCTAAATCACAAAGTGGTTGCCTTAAAAAGCTTAAAAAGATATAATGAAGCTATATAATACTATGAAAGCACTAGCTATTGACCGAACAGATTTTGATGTAATAAATAGTAAAGCGTATAGTTTAGCTGAATTGGAAAGATATAAAGAAGCATTTGCCGTTATAGAGAAAGTATTTGTATCTAATCCTGGTTGATGATATTTGTAATACTATGGCAGTTATACTTTACAATTTAGGTAAAATTGAGGAGGCCAAATATTATTATGAGAAATCTAATACAAAACAATAGACAGTTTAATAGGAATTTAAATAAATAATATCTAAATGTAAACCATCTTATTCTAAGTATAACAATACTCCAAAATTTTATAGATTCCACAGTATTTTTTATAATCGACATTTATTAAGAACTCAATTTTTATAGGAATAAAATTGAGTTATCAATTGACATAATTTTCTGGAAATATAATATTTGATAAATATCAAATTATTTGGCATTCCAAAACCAAAAGTTTTATGATCATAAAGATTATAGCAAGGCTATATGATATAGTAGTTAAACTTGTTTTTTTGATTATTTTGACAGTTATTTTGATTGATTTGACAATTATTTTGACTTATTTGACTCATTTTAAATGTATTAAAGTGAGTGAGAATTTATCAATAATTGGAGATTGGCTAGATGTCGAAACTAGGAAAAATATTCCTATAAATCACAACATTGTAGGTGTAACTGTTTATAATATTGTTCAAGTATGAAGCAATCGCATTGGTATTGAATAAGCCGATGTAGTGAGAGAATTAGCGGTAAAATTAAAGAAATATTGGATTAACTCTGTGATAGTGCTAAAGGATTTAGAATCTTCATGATTTTTAAAGAGTATGCAATAATACAAGACAGAGAAGAACAACAAGAGGGGGTTATCTATATTTAAAGATATACTGAAAATGCCTAAATGACGATATAAGACCTCACAATGTCTTTATGTATTTCTAGGATATTTTACAATTTTCCGCCTCCCTCACTAAGCTTAAAACTCATTTTAAATTTCAGTTTTTTTGTTCTAATATGTTTCAAACATTGAATTTGAGAATTTAATAGATGCTACTCTAAAACTTGATAAGATTTCGAAACAAGAGTATGTATTTACAATTTTAATTAGTTCAAAAATGGAAAGGAATTAAGGAATCAATAATATCATCTAGAAAAAAATGATTAACTATATTTTAGAATCATAATTAGGTAACTGATAAACTTTAAGAATTAATCAATATATTTTATTTCTATGTCTTTATGTGGGGAAACATTAATTATTTCTATTGCCAAATTAAGAATTTTTTCACCTCCTTCCTTACGGGATAGTTCAATGATAGTTTTTGCTGTAGGGTAATAAATTATTTTAGTATTGAGATCTCCTTCGCCATCTTCCTTATTGAAAACATATTTTTCACCCTTTTTAGTTATTGGATTCCAACTTCGTAATAGGATACCTTGTTTTTCTAAATTCTCATTAGTTTGTTTATCATATACCTTTGTATGCATAAAAAGCTGGAAAAAGGTATTATTAGTATTGTAAAGGTATTGTAAAGTATAATTCTCAAAGTTAGTTTTCGGTTTTAGTACTTTTTTTTCTATTTCATCAGATTGCTTGTTTTCATTTTCTACTTTCGAATGAAACATTATTTTATATTAATCTCCTAAAAATATAGGCATCGTAGTTTATTAGCATTTCTATTATTTAATTTTGTAGAATAATAAACGCTTTTAAATGAGTATTTCACCTAAGTGGTTTCCTTAAAAAAATATTCAAAGGAGATGAAGGTTATAGAACTAATAACTATAGAGAATGAGAAATACAAACAAAAAGAACGATGTTAATTAGTTTATAAAAAAATTTTTAGCGCTTTGATTCTTAATACCAGGGATGCGGGATGTCTCAATTAAATTGTGTTGCTCATAGTTTAAGGAAGACATAGCGGTTGCAGTGTTCTAGTGTAATTTGAATTATCTAAAGGAATTTTTATAATCTTTTTCTAAAAAATACTATTGATGTTTATAATAAAATTCGCCATTTTTTAACAAAAGAGTTCCGGAAAACTTTTAGTAATACAGTTAAAATTTTAGTTTAAAAATTCATACAACATTTTGTATCCTCGGATTTAAAATCTAAATACCTCGCGATTCAAAAAAATAAATTATCCAAAATAATAAAAAAAGATTACAGTGATAAGATTAAAATTAGTTGTATTTTACTTTAGTTTGTAACAATTCTCCCATTTCGTTGTGCATTTTAAGTAAGTTTAATCCTTTTTCTGTAGTTTTGTATTTTTGATTTCCTTCTAGATATTCTAAAAGAGAGTTCTCAATCAACACAGAAAGATATTCTCTCAATTGTGCATAACTTAGGAAAGCTTTGTACATAATTTTTGTCTTGGTTGCTCCTCCATTCGCTGCCTCTAGTATCATTGATACTATTTCTGTTCTACTTCGGTATTTCATATTCTTTACTTTATTAATTTGTTTATTTTAATATAGTGTCACAATAGCAGATAAAAAAGTTATAGAAAAAGGATAAATTTATTGTTATCCCTCCTTGAAATCAGTGTTTAACGGTTCAGATCAATTATAAATAATATATAATAAATAATCTGTCCTTATAATAGTTTGAGTTTGACTCATGTCCGTATTTGATAGTCTAGATGATACTGTGTTAATTTTCTATTATAATATTACCTCCTTTTTTTCTTTAATTTCTATAGATACTTATAAAAATTAGATTTTACTATGTTTTTTATGAAAATTCAAACAAATTTAGCAATGGTAGCTATGTTTATTGTAATGGCATTAAGTTTTCTTCCAATTTATGGTCAGAATATTTTTAATACTACTGCAAATACTGCAAACACAATAGAAAATACTGCAGAGGAAAATAGAAAGGTTGGATTAGATCCTGTAGCACCCGATACAAATAAAATAGATGGAATAGATTCCACTGAACTTCTAAACCAAGTTGGGGAAGCTGCTAAAAGAATAGCAATAGGAGGAGCTAATGTTTTATCTAATCTTAGCGGTGAGATTAAAAAAGGTCTTCAATAAGAATAATTTAAAAAATTGAAAGTAGATAACAATATTAGCCCTCTGCTAATCTAAAAGAGATTTGTAAAAAAAGATATAACAACAATAATTATAGTTTATTTTTATTTTTTTAATGGTTAATATGTGTATATCATTCTGATAACAAAAAACTTTACTTTCCCTCCTATCTCCTGTATCATTATTCAAAACAATATTCATACCTAATTTTAAATTAAAAAACGAAACGAGTTTATCTCTAATAATTCTTAATATTTTTATTGTAATTAAAAATTTTAAATCTGAAAATGTAAAATTGTATATCTGGCCTTGATGAAAAGAAAAAGTAGAGAAATTACTCAATGAAATAATAATGTCATATAAGATTAAAATAAAAGTTACAAATAATTTTATGATATCAATTTTTAAAAAAAATTATTGCCCAAATGGGCTATTCAGTTGTGCTCCTGCTACGACACCAGCTGGATTAGGATCAGGATCATCAACAGGTTCGGCAGTAACAAAAAATACAGTATAGGTATATGGGTTTACCATTGTTTGGTTTACACTAAGCATATCATCCTGGTTAAATTTACCTAAACTTAATTTATACCCGGATGCATCACCCTTATCTTCTAACCATCCTTCATAAACCTGATTATCTGCTGGAGGTACATCCATTTCAGCAGTCGCTATAACAGTTCCATTTTGGACAGATAACTCAAGGCTCCCTTTCTTGTCTCCACCATATAGATTCCCTCCTGTAGGGGCAGTTAAATCTGTAGATATCTGTTGCGCTAGAGAAGTTAGGAAGTAATTAGGAGTTACGCTAATCAATGTTCCAAGTACGATTAAAAAAGTAAATGTAGTTGTACTCATTTTCAACCTTTGCATTGATTATAATTAATTTATTACTTATTAATAAGTTTCTTTTACCAAATTAATTATATAATAAATAAGATATTAATTATTCTAAACCAATTATTTTTTAAAAGTTAGAATCATAAAAAGTAAAAAACCTAGCTTTCATCATCTTAAGTATCTTTTCTAAGAGGATTTTATCAGTTGCCAAAATCTGATGGATATTGAATATCAATCCAAGATACTTCCGAGTTGAATTTGATTATCCAAACATCATTTATTTTTAATGTAATGAAACACAAATTTACATGTGATTAAAACTTCATCTTAACTTGGTCTTTTCAACGTATGAGTAGATATTATATTAAAATAAATAAATAAATACAAGTACTGTTCCAATTTATTGCTACCAAATCTTTTTTTGCTAAACGTTTTCATCAAGTATTTGGAGCTGCAATCTCTATGTTATTATTATACTTAATTACTTATTATCTTTAGTACCTCAGTTTTTAATCTCATCTCCATGAATCCTTTGTAAGTCAAATTTTTCACCGCAGAATGGACAAAATTTAAAACCTTTCTTGTCGTCGCCTAATTTTGTATGTCCTATGCTATTAACAATGATAAAAACAACATTCGGTTCTTTCATAACTTCGACATCATCATAATCGAAATATTCTGGGTCTTCTAAATCGATTAAAAAAGTATCTTCTAAGTCATTACAACAATAACCAAGTCTATGATATAAGATAAAACTTGTATATCCAGCGTGTGATTCTATGCTGGAATTATTATTTTCATCTATTTCTAATTCAGATGTCGCTTCCAAATCATAATATATTTTCATGAATTTTTTTCTAAAATGATTAAAAATTTTTGTTAATAAATTCATTTAGATTCTAAAAATCTAATAAAAAATATTAGAATGTGTAGGATATTCCAATCGAGTTGGTCTAAATATTTTGAGGTCCATTTAGTATTTGTAAAAGAAAAAGTTACTTCCACAATAGGTAATTCTTTAAATCGATAGCTTTCTAATAGAAAAATGCTATTCCAATAAGCCTTTAAATTATTTGTGGAAAGTTGCTGTTAGTGCAACAGTACTACCTGCTTTGAATTCCAGCGGGTCATTGCCATTATTATACAATGCAAGTCCGTTGATTTTATCTAATGTAGTTAGTTCTCCTGTAATCGGGTCATTTCCTTTCATTTTTTTATCTAATTCAATTGAAAATAAACCTTGATTTTTATCAATACTTTGGATTTTTGTTGGACTGATCAATGTTCCTGCATGATTGTCACTATTATTGTCTATATATATTACAGCCATTTTTAGATATGGAGACTCGGGTATACTCATAGTTATTCCACCATTTTCTATAGTACATGGATAAAAGTTAGCTAATAACCTTATACTTTTTGGATTTATTATTCCGTTTAACTCAACGTTTTCTGATTGAGTGGGACAAGTCGGATCACTCACTATTATGATTTCTTTTTCATTATTTCTATCATCTTCGACAATTATTTTATTCTCAGTTTTACTGATAATTTTAGTAATTTTTTTAAATTCAAAATTAATTTTCTCTTTGATATCATTTTTATGCTTTGAATTTTGTGTATTATCTCCTCCTCCTATTGGTGGTTCGTTATCTCCTCCTCCTATTGGTGGTTCGTTATCCAATAAATCATTTGATATACCCGATGGTTCGTTTGAAGAAAATGAGGATTGCCCATCTGTGTCATCATCTTGGCTATTAGAGAAATCTGGAGTGCTATTTTCGGTATTTTCTTTGCTTCCATCATTTGAGTCAACGATACTTTTATCGCCACTGCTATCACCTTTATCGCCACTGCTATCACCTTTATCGCCATCAACTTGTGCATATACGAATTGATTAATAGTATCTAGAGAAAAATTAGAATTGTTTCCAATATGATTTGTATTTATTTGAAATGGTAATCCAGTAATTAAAATACTAATATACAAGAACGTACTTATAATAATCAATGATTTTTTCATCATTCTGATTAATAATTGACTATTATTAAGATATTAAAGGGTTATGACATATTTTAAGATAATCACATTAACTTTTTTTGGTATAGTAAATTTAAATAGTTCTTTCAATGAGGTTTTTTTAGAGGAAAATTTTTACATCCTATTATAACTACATTGTATTTTATATTTGTTTTATTAGATAAGACTATTCTTCAAAGGGCTATTGGGGTGGCCTTATAATAGATAACCTATATTTAGTTCGTTATGAAAGGTTATGTATTATTTTATTATATCGTTAATATGTGTACAAATAGAGTAGATCAACTTTAGAGATATAAAACGATGTGTCGTATAATCGATCTTCCGTTTGCATTGCCTATCTGATTTATCAATTGGCTGTAATGAAATATAAAACAATGAGGTGTACCAAATAGAAACTTTTCATGTATTGAATATTACAATTTATTTTGTAAAAAGTTAAAGTAGATCTAATTGGCTCTCGGTTTTTATGTATATATATCCAGTTAAACAATAAATGTTTAATGTAACCCTTCTCGTATAATCTAACCTGCAATCTATTTGTAATTATAGATCATATTAGATTGTAACATGAAATAGTAAATCAGTTATCTAGATTAATTTAGCTATGCATTTCAGTATAGGTCCTATCCTTATCGATCTTCTGCAGCAATAAATGCACCGTCTCCCACCATCTTTCTTTTTTCTTTTTGAGTTTTATCACTATCTTTAATTCTTTCTCTCATTGTCAAAGCATTTGGTTTCATAGGTTGCAAGCCTTGTATATTCTCGATAGTAGATGAGGATAATGCAACACTTTGGATTTTTTCACTTTGTGGATTAATTTCGTTATGTTCTTCTTCTTTTATTGATGAGTAGTCTGATTCTCGATCATCTGTCAATATATCTTTTTTTTTCATTATTCAAACATACATCGTCTTTCTAATATTATTTCTGCAATATTATATAAATATAATCATTTGATAAATACTAATAGAAAATTATTATTCTTGAAAATTTGGCAGATTACAATTTCTTCTGCATTTTACTCTTTATAAGTTGAAAATTAGCAAGAAATTAATATTCTGTTAAAATTACTTTCCATATTACATTTAAACGGATTATCATCTACTCTTTAACTATTTACATGAGGATTGCTTCGAGGAGAATAACTGAACTTTAATACCCTCTTAATTGGTCAATAATTTGATAGTTTGAAGTATTTACCAAATATTATAGAATAAAGACCAGATATCATTAAGACTTTATAAAAATTTATATTATATACTCAAACCAAAATTATGCTCGAGATTTATCTCAATAAATAATAATTAATAAAGATACAGACAATTGGATTTAAACAGTATAGTCTTTAATTATTTAAAATCTGTATGATAATATAGTATATAAGATAAATATAGATCCTTTGCAGTAGTTATTCGCTCCTTCTACAACAATTGCAATACAAGTTGACTATTATCGCTTGTCTTTTTGTTTGCCATCAGCAAAAATGTGTATAAAGTCTTGGAATACTTATGATAATCTACCACTTATATGACTAGAGAAGGACAATATTATTTAAAAATAATATTTACTTCGTATTTTAATGAAGATGTAATTATATAATATGTGATGTGTGATTTATTGACCAATACCATAATCTTAATTCTCAAATATCTATAATCGATATTTGTCTTTAACCTATAATATTTAATTTCTTTTAAAAATTATTCAACAAGTATATTTTTGAACGATATAATGCATATAACCTATGATCGCTATTTTATATTATGTCTAAATCTCTAGCACAACAAAAAGAAATACCCGTACTACAGCCTGGTAATACGGCTCCAAACTTTACCTTACGTACTACTCCTGATCAGTCTGTCTCTTTGGATCAATTTAAGGGAAATCCTGTAATTCTTGTATTTTACCCTGCGGACTTTTCCCCTGTCTGTGGAGATGAAGTCTCTCTATATAATGAAATTTTACCTGAATTCCAACGCTTCAATGCCGAGGTTATTGGAATATCAGTCGATGGTGTTTGGTGTCATCTTGCTTTTTCCAAGCACAAAAACCTACGCTTTCCGTTGCTCTCCGATTTTGAACCCAAAGGTAATGTAGCACAACAATATGGTGTTTATCGAAAAAATGATGGTGTCACAGAAAGAGCTTTATTCTTAGTTGACAAAGATGGTGTAATTCGATTTAGCTATGTTTCTCCAATAGGTGTCAATCCAGGCGCGGATGGAATCTTGAAGGCTTTAGAATCCCTTCCTAAATCTACAGAACAAGAAGTAGGTACCACTAAATAATTATGGAACTAGAACTCACTTTACCCGTCTGCAGTAGTCGGGATCATATACAAGGACCTCAAAAAGCACCTATAACTTTGCTTGAATATGGCGATTATGAATGTCCTTATTGTGGCCATGCTTTTACAATAGTCAAATTAGTCCAAAATCTTCTTGGTGACAATTTACGCTTTGTATTTCGTAATTTTCCCCTGACTCAAATTCACCCCCATGCTCAACACGCTGCTGAGGCGGCTGAATGTGCAGGTGCTCAAAATAGGTTTTGGGAAATGCATGATATCCTGTATGAACATCAACAAGCATTAAAGGACGAGGATTTAGAGAGTTATGCAGACCTATTACACTTGGATATACCTAAATTTCAATCTGATTTATATAATCATTCTTTTGCAGATCGTGTCCGGGAAGATTTCCTCAGCGGGATTCATAGCGGAGTAAATGGAACTCCAACTTTCTATATAAATGGTAGACGTTACAACGATTCTTTAGATGGGGAGACTCTTACAGCATCACTAAGATCCGTTATCAACAAGGACAATATTGAGTAGGATATGATAAAATTCTTACGTGAGATACCTATATACCAATTTGAAGTATATCTAAATTGAACTTGTTGATCTTTTGCTACCTATAACTTTCAAAGTCGGATAAAACTATCTAAATTTCCTTATTTAAGGTTGAACTTCTATTAATATAATTTTTTCACTTACTAGTCTTCCTAAGATTTGAAAAAATAATTAATTATTATCTAATAATTTATTTTTATATTTTTTTTATCTTTTTTAAATTAAATTGGAGGGGAGCTATTTTCTAATCCAGATAAATTTTTTCTTTGTGACTGATATCTTTATTGATCCTCCATTTTCATAATTCGTAAAATTTTTTTCGAATTCTTCATAAAAACCAAGATTAAAGCATGCAGATGGATCTTGATCTAAATCACAACGTTTCTTGAGTATTGAATATTCCTCTTGGAGTTTTTGCAACCACAATTCTACTATTTCTGGGTTGGCATTTAGAATTGATTCAACAATGTCCGCGGAATATAGGGCAATTCGATATAATAGTGGTTTATTTGGTATAATCTCATAACCTTTTACAACCAAGCCTAATGAAGAGTCTTTAAGATCTTCACTCATGTACAAATTTGTTATAACACTTATTTAAATAATTAATATTTTGTTATTCATATTAATTGTTATAAAATTTTCAAGAAAACCATTGATTCCTTCAAGAAATGCTTATGTGATTCTGAGACCAATTATGATCTTAAATTGTCTAAAGTACCATAGTTAGATTCCTATTTATAAACATAAATTCTCAAATATCAAGGATGTATCACAAATTTAAGAATTCATAATACTAGCTTCGGACACCACCTTCAATCCCCATTGAGTTTAATGCGCTTAAAGTTAAGAGGGATTACTTAAGATGAAACCCAAAATTATTATTAGGTAAATGAAACCTCATTGAAGGAATTCTTAACTTTAATATTAATAACATGGTTAATACAATGATTTAACCATTGGGTAACTAGCGTGTTTTTAATTTAAGGAAGATTGATAGTTTCCAGACAACTGATCAATAATAAAGAAAATTAAAAGTAAAAATGCGCATAATGAAAAGAATACATAAAATAAGTGAGAAAAAAAATTGATTATAGAATTTTAAATAATTCTATTTCTTATTCTTCTTTATCGCCGTTATCTTCTTTATCGCCGTTATCTTCTGAACCGCCATCGCCTGAACCGCCATCGCCTGAACCGCCATCGCCAGAAGTGCTATCTGCACTACTTTGGTCTGGGGTCATTCCTCCCATATCTGCTCCTGGTTGACTCTGGGCAAATCCTGTGTCATTTCCTTGAGTTAGGGGTACTCCAGCGTCTGCAGCTGATTGACTTTGGTCCATACCTGCGTCTGGGCCTGTTTGACTTTGGTCCATACCTGCGTCTCCGCCTGTTTGACCACTACCGTCTTGTTGTGCTAATACATTTTCGAATACAGCTGGTATTCCTGCAATTAAAGCAAATGCAAGAACCGATGTAATTACTATGGAAGAAAGTTTTGAATCCATAGTGGCAGTTATTTATTATAGTATTTATACATTAAACAAAATATCTTCTATAACATTTCTTTCGTTTATTTATAAATACATCATAACTTGATGCCAGAAAAAAATACAATTTTATCATATATTTTTCTAGCTAGATTACTTATGAAAATTTATTTATTCAAATATTATACTAAAACTAGAATTCCTATTCTGACTATCGTATTCTCGAAATGGTCATCATGTATATTGCTTGTTTTCCCATTTCTGCTACATTAATTTTCTATTAGGTCAAGATTGAGCAAAGGATGTTCAGAGTTTAAAATTCAGAGCTTTTTCTTGACGTGATAGTGGTACTATAGAGATGTAAAAACGGATGTTACTTTATCTATAGAGACCCAAATGTACAGGTTAAGACTATTTCCTTACAATTTAAATAGTACGCTATCAAGTATGACATTGATGAGTTTTTATAGAAGAATTCCAGACATAAGAGATATCCAACCAAACTCTATAAACTTGGGTTTTCCAACAGAATCTATAGCTAATAAAGTAATACAACAACAACGCGAATTAATTAATAATATTGGTATTTCTTCTTTGACCCATCCATTCAATCACAGTAGAATGGCTGAGGTTGATTCAATAGTAAAAGAAGATTTAGATAGAAAAATACGTGTCCTAACTAGACAGTCTGAGGATTTCGATAAGATAGGATAATACAACGATTTTATTTTTTAAATGATATGATATAGTCAATAATATAATATTCAAGAATTAAAAAAAACCTAAACTATTATTCTAAACTCATGAGGATTGTCAATGAAAGCATATCAATTTCTATTTCAAATGATAATAAAATTTGAACTTGACATTTTCCCTACTAGAATCTGTTTATGCATCACACTTCCAATACTAATCTATACATAATATTTATCAAAGAATATGTAAAAGTAATAGCATGTTTGGAATTTAGTAATATCTAAGTCAATTATAATCTCTATTTTATTGTACAATAACCAACTATTCATTCCTAATCATCATAGAATCATAAAAATAACTTCATTATTCAGAAATTTATTATAAAACCTTTATTGTTATTATTTATTCGAAATGACTTATCCCTAAAAGATATATTTCATAAAATAAATAATCGAATATTTCGAAAGTAAGTTTGTTTAATTTAAATACTAGCAGGTCATTTTATTTTCGACCTTTTTATTTTTTCTTGCAATAACATACAACCCTGAATAAGTGTCTCTGGTCTAGGTGGACATCCTGGCACATAGACGTCCACAGGAATAATACCATCTATTCCAGGCAAAACATTATAGGAA
>DASVEV010000051.1:0-3729 GCA_036380415.1 Nitrososphaeraceae archaeon | reverse complement strand
ATTTTTAAATGGAGTTCAAGGTGAAGCACCAGGTGGCTTTCAACTTCCAGTTGCAAATGCAGTACCAGGAGATAAAGATTACAGCCCATTATGGCAGACAAATTTTGTGAAATGGAATGACAATGCAACTGCAAGAGAATTAAAGTCTGTAGAAGAGATTATAGCTGCTCACAAGAATGGAGAACTCACCATTACAGAAACAAATATCATTGTAAATAGCCCAGCTATAAAATGGAAGGGTCAACAATAGAGACTACCATTGCAGGCAATGGTATTATTATAAATGGAATTGAAGTAACAGGTATAGTAACTTATTGGAGTAAACCATCTGAAAGTGATGGAAAACATTCTATGCCGCAGGTCGGGGTATAATAAGATTGAAAGATGGAGGAGAAATGGCTACATGGAAAGGATATGGGATAGGACGTTATAATGGCCGTAACCGAACAGACCGAAGTTCAGTATTTTTTAAGACGATGTCAACTGGAAAACTTGCATTTCTAAATAATAAGATTGAGGTTTTTGAATTTGAAGCAGATAAAAACGGTAATACCAATGGAAAAATTTGGGAATGGAAATAAAGTATAATAAAGAAGTAAAATCATTCTGTAAAATACAAATTTTGTAATACCAGATTTTTTTATTTTTTATTACTAATAACAGAAAATTATTTTTCGTCAAAATAGTTTAGATAATTCTATTTACTATTTCTTTAGAATTTACAATTTTCTAACCTTGTCAATAAGGTTAAGAGCGTCAAAACCAACTTCCGTAGTTATATAAAGCAAATGATTTTCATCAAGAGGCATAGTAATCCGCTTTATCTTTTCATATTCTGCAAGAACATATTTTCCTTTTCCAATTTTTGGTTCAAGTTTACTGCGTGTTTTCCATGCATTAAGGGCGAGTTGAAGGGATTCTTGACTTTCTTCCTTTGATAGTAAATTTGTTACACCTGGTTTGTGTTGTGAATATATAGCCTTTTGATTATTAGTATCAAATATTGTTACGAAACGCACAGCAGGATCCATATTCATGATAGTTCTTCCAACATTTTCATAATCCATTATGATAGTGATAAATGATGTAATGTTATAAACATTTTGTTAAATAGTATATAATATATTACTTTGTTCTTCAATGTACAATAATGCAAACGATACTTAAATAGTTAATTATATACTTTACAATTATGAGCAAAATTATTTGACATTTGAAATACTACCAAATTTACAAAGTATTTCTAAGTTTGATTGCTAATATGATTTGCACAACCAATTACAAAAAAGTTTCCAATTAGATTTTAACACCTCCATTTTATAATATAGAAAAAATAGAGAGTATGTTCCGATTGTATAGATGAAAAACAAAAGAGAAAGACAAATACTATTACCTTCAATACTTTTAACACTAACTTTGCCGATTTAATATAGGATATTAATTGAAATATAGGATTTGTCTTGGATGTAATAGTAGACCATATCATATCAAGCCCAACCAAAAAGCAAGTATCAAGCTTCACTGAATAACAAGTCAACAAATGACCAAACTAAACTATTCTTGTTACCAATATCATAGTTATTAATCTATAACTCCATATATTTTATTTTATTTCAGTAAATTTAGAAAAGTAATTTTAGATAGTAAATAAATTTAAATATTCTTTCTTTATTACTTTAGCATTAGACTCTTATTTTTGTACCGCTATACTATCGGTATTATTCCTCCTTCGCAAATTCCTAATGAATCCACATATCTCAAAACTTTCAAAAACAAATCTAAAATAAGTTTCTTATAATAAAAGCTTAATACAGGCTAGTGGGAAAACCCTACTACATGGACGAATCCACTCCCGACCAACTTCCTTAGTATGTAGATAACCTACTATTAGAAGGTGAACCGTACTAATGATATTTATTATTTAGGTTTATAATGAAAAGATGTCATTAGAATAATGATTCTCTGATTGCTTGACCTTTTATACTCTAAGTTATATATATACATTATATGGCTTTAAGCATTTTAGAATCATTTTCTGTCTTTTTATTTGTTACCCGATATGATTGCATATCTTTTGACAACGACCAACTAAGTACTATCCTTATTGCTACTATTATAGCAAGTACTAAAAGTTCCGGTACTGTTGGAGTTAGTATTGTTTTAATAATATCGCTACCTACTTCTAGATCCAAGGCAAGAATCAGGCCATTTCCTACGTAATGCTTTATGCCTTCCTCTTCCTTTGTTTGTTCTAATGCAGATTTGCGTAGTATTTTTAAAAACATGATAAATCCACGAATGATTGATATTGCAATAACTATTCCTGCAGTTACATCAATTACCAATGTAAGATATTCTAAAAAAGGTCGAATCATCTCTACAGGGTCGAAGGAAGGATGTTCTATCTTATCTCATTATAAGTATCAAAATGAGGACATAATAAAGATGTAGATAGTTTTTAAGTTATGCTTGATACTATAGAGAATATATTCTAATTATTTCACTTATAGTTTACTACAACTTATCTATTTTGATATCATCTAACAAATTCAAATGAGATTGCACATTATCATTCTTATATTTTGTAAAATTAGATTCAAAGTATAACATTTTTCAGTATTGATATTATAAATAGAAATTAGCTATTGAATAATATAATAATCATTATCTAAACAAATTATATAGTATATGTCCCTGAATGATTCTTCAAATTTTAAATATAATTAAAATGTTAGTTAACAAATATGGACAGGTCTACTTTAGTTGGATTTTTCTTGCTTAGCAGCATCATCTTTTGAACTGCGAATATGATTATACTTCAAGGAACTGCAGCACAAGATTATTAAAGGATGAGACACAGTATATGAATTCTTCTTATTATTCAGGTTATGGAGATGATAATAACAATAACAGCTACTACAGCGACAATTATTATCCACCAAAAAATTCTGACAACAATAACAAAAAATATGTCTGTGAGAATGGTCCATTCAAGGCTTCTTTGTAAGTTCTGTAGAATTTTGTAAACCAGATATAACTGTTCCAACTGATTTTCCTTCTATAGAATCTGCAATAATGTAGCAACTCCAGGAGACACAATAAAAGTATAACCTATAATGAACAAATCACAATTTGTAAGAGTCTAACAATTATAGGTTCAGGTGCCAAGTATACTATAATCAATGCATCTATCTACAGTACTAAACACCAATGTGAATGAACAACGTTACATAATTGAAGTTAACAATGGGGCAAAAGTGAATATGAAAGGATTCACTACTACTGGTACTGCAGGTACAAATTGTGACGATATAATGGAGTTAGTGTTCTGAGGTGCAATTCTTAAACTAAATTCAGCTATTGTCAATAGCTGTACCGGAAATGGTGTCCTAAGAGGTCCAGGGTCGTCTGGATATGCTATTATCACAAAAACCTATTATCACTGATTATAGGGAACACGGTGTCTTCGCCTTAGAGCTTGGCATAACCCTAACAATGTCCAACAATACTGTCGCAGGATTGAAAAAGCATTATATTCTAGTTTTTAAGAATAATAAAATTAATGTCTACAAATAATGAAAATACAGATAGTAAACCAAAATCTAGCAATGAGGTATTTATTGGAAAAAAACCACTTATGACTTACGTCACAGCCACATTGGTTCAACTGGCTAACGAACCAACTGTTTTTATAAAAGCAAGAGGAAAAAGTATACCCATGGCAGTAGA
>DASVEV010000050.1:0-9001 GCA_036380415.1 Nitrososphaeraceae archaeon | reverse complement strand
ATTTATTTATTTATAATTTAAGTAAATATCTTTAATATAATATTAGTATTAAATTATTAACGCTATAAGATTAATATATGATTAAAATATAATTATAGAATGGTAATAAATAATAGGATAACAGTATTAGTTTGTATTTTCTCGAGTTTAGTAGTTATCCTACTTTCTACTCCAAATATACAAGGTATATTTAATTCTGAATCTTCAGAAGAATTCAAAACTTATGAAAATCCATTATATGGAATAAATATAAAATATCCTGGTGATTGGAGATATTATGAAAATAACGGGCCAGAAAACTTTTCCCCTGATCGAATCTTTCAAGTTAGTTTTCTTTCTCCATCAAATAAAGTACTATCAGATATGGTTTTTGTTTGGTTTAACATTGAAAAAATTAAAGATTCCTTAAGTTTAGACGATAGAAGGAATATTTTGCTAAAAAATTTGAATAACTCGTCTGTTGATGTAAAAGTACAGTCGACTAAATTGTCAGGAATTAACGCGTTTATGGTTGATTATACAAATAAAGCAGTAGAGTTGCAAAGAAATATTGGAATTGAGGCAATAAGTAATGGACTATTGTATAGCTTAGATTTTACGGCTCAACCCGATACCTTTGAACGAAATATGAATTCTATTGAGACAATGATAAAATCGATGAATATTAGCTCCATTGCATAAGGTCAAAGATAAACTGTGTTGAAAGAAAAGATCGTCCACCACCTCAATATTTCATCAAATGAAAAATATAGGCAACTCAAAAAAAGAGAAGATTATCAAAATAATACAATAAGATACAGTATTATATCAGAGACTAATTTGATTAGTTATAAACTTTGAATTTGTAAAAGAAATTTTTGAAAGATTTATTATAAAAAAATTATGAAATTACTCTATTTTATATTACATTATTTATAATAATAATAATAATAATATCATACCGATAAATTAATTCTGTAATTACTTGGTATGATAAAAATCTAAAGCTCATAAATTAAATTCTTATTACAATTTTCAAATTTTAGAGATATCTGAAATAACTAATATTTCATCTCAAATGGCTACTGATATGTCTATAGATGAAGTAAAATATTCTATTCTAATTTAATTAATATGTTTGGTGAATTCTTTTATTTATTGATGGTGAGTTTATAATAGCAGATCCGTTATCAGTTAGTGGGGGAATCAAAATATTTTGATAATAAATTTTGCAGGAGATATCGATCTAGCAAATAATATATATAATTATTTTATTTCTAATTCAATAATTAAGGAAAAAATAGAAATCAAAATTGAAGAAGATAACATAGTATTATCCCTATATAATGAACAAGATAAAAAAGTAATTCAACAAATAAGGTCATTATTACAAGAATATTTAGACTCTTTTAAAATCTATAAAAACCATAAAATTATTGAACTTGAAAATATCCTTACTGTTGGAATTCCAAAAGACATAGTTGAAATCTCAAATCTTGTTTTCTGTGAAATTTGTGGTTATGGAATGTCAAGTGAAGAAGAACTATTAGTTCATAGAAGAAGTCATGGAATATTATAGATTGACAATAACAAAGAATTTAATTTCTAATAAAACCAAATACTTTTGTCTATAGCCAATAAAAAAATAATTTCATTAAATAAATATTATAAACTATAATTAGAAATTAATACTATATTATATACTAAATTTATTCATCAAATTTCCTTATGCTTTACATATATTTGGTTTTTATAAATCTGTCTCACTTTTTCTAATGTATCTATGTCCTTTAGGCTCTTGTCAATACGAATATTCTTTATCCTAGGAAATCGTAATGCAAATCCACTATTATGCCTATCACTTTTTTGGATTGTATCAAATGCTACTTCTAAAACTATTTCAGGCTTTACTAAAATTCTATTACTATTGTCTTCTACTATGATTTCTCTTAACCTTTCAGTCATTTCCCCTATCTCTTTATCAGTCAATCCAGAGTATGCTTTTCCGATTGTTTTTAGCCTTATATTTTCAAGATGATTATTGATATTCAAATCATTATGATTTTTTTTATCGTCATCTCTTACTGCAAATGTATAATCCGATAATACGCCAGCTCTTTTTCCATGACCATATTCTGCAATTACAATTACTGCATCAATTGTATCTAGTTCCTTCTTTAACTTCATCCAGTATCTACCTCTTTTTCCTGGATGATATTGAGATAGTGGATCCTTTACTACTAATCCTTCATGTCCCATATCTTTACTTTCATTAAATATTGCAATTACTTGTTCTATAGAATCTAAAATTTTATAACTTGAATTGATTATTGGTTCTTTAAAAGAGATTGTTGATAAAATGTTTTTTCTATCCAAAAGTGATTTCTTTAATACTTGATTATTCTTAAAATACATTATATCATAAACTATGTAGTATATAGGAATTTCAGTTTGAATATCGTCAGTAACATTTTTTCGTCTAAGTCTTTTCTGAAGCTCTTGGAAATGTAATGGTCTATCATTTTTAAAGGCTATTAGTTCTCCATCTAAAATAAAGTCTACCTGATTCTGTAACGTTGTATCTGGAGTTCTTATTGTAGATTTTATTGCAGCTTTCACTAATTCGGGAAATGCATATGTTATATCTACAAGATTGCGAGAGAAAAGCCGCACCTCATTATCAAACTTATGCATTTGTAACCTTATTCCATCATATTTATATTCGCAAATCAAAGGTTTACTGTAATAGTTTATTATCTCTTCCGCACTAAACATAACATCTGCTAACATAAAACTTACTGGCACAAATGGTTTCATTTTTGCACTATGAAGAATATTTTTTTTTGCTAAAACTGCTACTTGTGAAATATCTCCTGAAATAAGCATAGCTTCTCTTATATAATTTAATTCTCTATCAAATGAACGAGATAGAGCAATCTCAACAAGACCTTCAACTGAACCAATTCGCATTTCACCAGTAATAATTTTTATAAGATACTTTGATTCAAGTGGAGAACAAGCAATAAGCAATCCTTTTAATATGTTCTTTTTAGTTTTATTAGAACCAGAGCCACTAATGCTTGCTATCTTTTTAAATTGAGGATACAAATAACTTAATGATAGTCTTTCTTGTTGATTAAATAGAGAAATAATATGCTTTTTAGATACTGCATATTCTGCTATTGCACCAATATCTCCGTGTTTTAGATGAATATTCTGGATATCTTTAATGTCTAACAATGCAATTTCAGAAAGAGATTCCATGATAGTACTAAAGCCTATATTGAGTGTCAGAGTTGAGCCTATAGGAAACACCCTTCCTGAGAGAAATAAAACCGCAATAGATAACGAGGTTTCGTCAAGATTGACTATATATTTAGAAATAATATCTATTTTTTCATTTTTTTTAGTAGTAGATCTAATTTTTTCACACGTTTCTACAAACAATGAAAATTGATCATTCCTCTGGTTTTCCATATTTATTGAATATCTATATCTATATAGTCATTAAAATAACATATACTTATGATAGTGTTATTATCCAAAAATGATTCCACTACTTTTAACTATTCCTAACATGCAAACAAACAAACAAACAAAAACATTAAGTAATCTCCTATCCAAAAAAATAGATTCCAATCAATAGGTTTATCAATATTAAGATCATGTTAAATACCTGAATAAATAAATACTGCTATTACTTATGGTAATGAGTCGTTCTTCTATTGTTGTAGTTGATGACGAGTCTGATTTAGTATTTATGTTTAAAGTCACGTTAGAGATGAACGGCTATAGTGTTATAGGATTCACTAATCCAATTGAAGCTCTTGAGTATATCAAAAAAAATCACGATAAATGTACTCTTTTACTAACAGATTATAGAATGCCAGAAATAAATGGATGCGAGTTAGGTACAAAGATTAAAGAAATTGATGAAAAGATAAAAGTAATCATAATAACTGCATATGAAAATATTATCGAGGACCCCTCCGATTTTGAACTGATAAAGAAACCTATCTCAACAACTAAACTATTAGAGGTAGTCGCAAACAATATTAATCTCAAATAATAAAAATATCATTAACAAGATTTATACCAGTTTACAAATTTATAGATAAATAATTGTATACTTTTTTTAGAACCATTTCCAAAGTGTTATTAGAAGAAGGAAGAAGTTTAATATGATTGACGATTTTTAAGTTTCCTTCTTTTTATAGTCAATATACTGCTATATATAAGTAAACCTTGTAGTAAATATCCACCAATAATCAAAACTATAGTATTAAGTGGTTTTGAAAAAGTTATCATTCGATTAATATGTGCAGTAACAAGACTATTACCAATAATAATTAATAGTGCAAGGAAAATACATACGTAAAGTGGCTTAGTATTACCTATTCCTTTTGCAATAAGAATAGCCAATATTATGAATGATAGTTCTAGTATAATGGCGTTAATGATAAAATTTGGATTACCAAATGGAATACCTATGAGACCTATTAAAATTATTGAAAATAAAATAATCAATACCTGATTTTTTGGATGCAAAATAAGTATTTCCTCTTATACAACTATCTAATAAAATATATTAAATTTAATTGTATACCATTTAATACAAAATATGTAATGAAAACTTCATAGACAATACCATTAACTTATTCTTTATATTCTATTTCTATTTTCATTCAGTACTATTATAGATTATTTTTATATTAAGGAATAATTCCAATTATCATTCTATCTTCTATAAACCGTCATTCTATCTTCTATAAACAGATAGTGCCTCTAATTTTATATATATAAAATATGATTAACATATGCTTTTACTGTTATTTACTGTAACATATTTGGAAAGATAATGATCCATCAGAAAGAAAAATAATAATAATAATACATTTTATAGTTTTGAACAACACATTACTAAAAAAAATTTTTTGCCTAGAATGGCTATCAAATATATATAACCTTAAAGAATCTAGAGGAAGTTAGTTTATTAACCGCTTTTCTCTATTGTTTATATAAATTGACCGTTGCTTCCATTCCATTTAAAAACAATGGCTTAGCTTTCTTAATCGCCATAATAGCTGGAATATTTGGATTTTGTGGTATAGGACACATCTATATTGGAAAGGTATTACGGGGTGTGCTAATAATGTTTATAGGTTGGGTTCCATTTGGAATCGGAATACTTGTATTTTTATTTGAATTTATATCGCAAAATGATACACTAATGCCGGGTCTTGATTTATCTATGATCTTTGGAATAATCTACTTTGGAATTTGGATAATTCAAGCGCTTGATGCAAACAGATTGGCCAAGAAATATAATAAATATTTAATGTCTAATAGTAAACCTCTATGGTAATCACAATGATTATTGGGGAAATTTTATCAAAATATGATTTTTATCTATCCATGTTGTAATTAGAGTCTTTAATATTATTAATTCATATAGCAATATTTTTTTATGGTATATGTAGTCTTAAAAGAATTGATATTAATCCTAGTCAATTCAGTAAATGGTTGTCCAAGATTAAGTAACAAGATAAGAACATATCATGAAAAAAGAATAATAAAGTCAAAGTGATATTAAATATTTTTTGATAAGACCATTAAGTCATTTCTTTGTAGTTGAAGTTAATATTAAATAAAATCCAGAATATTACATTGATATAAATAACTTAAATTACCCAGTACAGTCATTATTTTTCAAATTTTTAAAACAGCTAATAAATTAGTTATACTACATTCTGATTGATGATTATGATGGTGATTGGTTGATGATAAATATCTATTCAAATCGTAAAAAAAAGGATGTTAGGATGTATAAGTTAACAAAGTATTGTATAAGAAAAAAATATAATAGTTGGTTGTTTTGTTAATACTTTGGTTTATACTTCATTAAAGTATGAGCTATAACCTCTATATCTTCTAGATTACGTGTAAGTCTAGCAATTTGCAAAACATCTCTAATATCTTTGGTGTTAATATCATTCCAAACCACTTCTGCTATTCTTGTTGAAACTCTTTCGTCTAGATATTTGTATCTTGATTTTATTAAATTATTTGAGATAGTTAAAAATTCTTCCCATGTATATTCAGGTAACTCGAGTTTCATAAATCGCGACTTTAAGGGTTGAGTCAATTTAGTTAATTCATTACAAGTAGCAAAAATTTTTATATTCATTTTTTGTTGTCTGAAACCTTTAGTTTTTTCAGCTTTCATTTCAGTCAAAATACCTGTCTCCATTAAATTGTATAAGACAGTTTGATCTTTTTTTGTTAATTTATCAATTTCATCTATTAGAAGAAATTTTGTATTTGGATTAGAAAATAAAAAATCAACTATACCTATGCCGCTTGTTGCAGTAGAATCTATAAAATAAGAATTAGAAAGTTCTCTAAACATTTCTAATAAAAAAACTGTTTTTGAAGTAGCAGGAGGTCCAGTAAAAAGAAGGTGTACCTGTTCCTTAGAGATTATACAGCGCATTAAAAATTGTTTAATATCAGAAAATCCAACTATTGATTTAAATAATTTGTCCTCATAATTTTTATGACCATGTAAAACAGGATCTATATTTTTTTTATTTGTAGAGCTAGAAAATTTTTTAAAAATTGTTTTAAACAATAACCAACCTTATGATTAAATGTGGATCGTAATATTTAAAAATGTCGAAAAGTAACTAGAACTATATAAATATATTTTCTAAATAATGAGCTGAGATATTATTTATCTTAGTTACGTAGCCCATAGGAATCCTATTATGTTAAGGAATCTATCTATCTATCTAAATTTTCGAGATTTCAGCAGATCCCTATTATCTATTTGTATTTAAATTTGTAATTTGCTGCTGTTATAGCATAGATAAAAAATTATTTACGGCGGTAAATAGTAAAACAATCTGAATTAATAGAATTATTGAAATGAAATGAAATATAAGGATATTTTATTATGATATAAAGCGTATGACCAGACTTGTAAGAAAAGAAGATAGAGGACCGATGGAGGTAAAAGTAGGAAATGAAAGCAAATGGATTTGTATGTGTGGATTAAGTAATAATCAACCATTTTGTGATGGGAGACACAAGAAGACTAAAGATGAACAAGAAGGAAAGGTTTACCAATATAATCCTGATGGATCAAGAACAGAAATCCAATAAAAATACAATTATAAAAAAATAAAATCATATTTTTAATGTTGTCACACAGGAAAATCTATTACCTTACACATAGATAGATTTTATCTTTTTCTTTATAATGTGTTTCCTTTATTTAGAACAATGATTTTGTTCATAACGAAAAAATAATTAGAATGGTAAATAATAATAATAATAATTAATAATAATAATTATATGACAAAAATAGTATGTTAATTATCTCGTAACAAATATTATTGTTATTATTAGTTCCTCTAATATTTGCCCAAATCATGAAATTATATTGATTTATTACTACTATTTCATCTCTTCCAAATTGGATGAATAATACACGTTTGAATAGTTTCCGTAAATTTCATTTCTTATTTGAAATTTTAAAAATATCAAATATTATCCAATTAATATATTTAATAATGAGAATCATTATATTATTTTTTTGCATGTTTTTTTAGATACTGGATAATAGAAATATAATATAAATCAGGAAAATTTAATTAATTAAAAAATTAATTATTAATTACATTATAGTTGTATTCATGTTTAAGTTATCAAGTTAGCTAATTATATTATTTCATTAATAATTTTCTTTAAAATGACATACTGCCAGAAAATTATCAACTACTAATAAGTATATCATGAGGAAAATAAAATAATGAACAATTCTGGATAGTCAAGAATGAAGAGAGCAAATTTTATTATTAATAAATTAATTTGTATTTTTTTAATAATTCTAAGAAAAATTATTGCATTGACTATTTATACTTATGATTGAAATGGCTATATATTATAAAATGTAAGTCTTCTTATGTCAACCTCAATTGACTTTACTGAATTAATTAAAGATAGAAAAGGTGTCATAACTAAAGATAACCAATCTTGTGGAAATATAATCGGAGAAGATGAAGAAAAAATAATAATCGAAGATGGTGCAGTACGTCAACATTTTTACAGGGTTCCAAAATCAGCAGTAGGAGCCTACAATGGTGCTGAATTAACATTAAACATTTCATATGATGAATTAAAAACGTATGAGGATAAAGATGAGGATAAAGATGAGGATAAAGATAAGGATAAAGGAATGTTGGAATCAATCACAGACTCAGTTAAAGATAAAACAAAATCGTTAAAAGAAAAGACTGTTGACAAAATCCACCATGATGATGATGATGACCATAAAGATCATAAAAAAGGGAACAGGTTTGATCAAGATATACAAACTTCGACAGATCTAAACAATCTAAATAGAGAAAATCAAGGAAAGGAACTGAATAGAAACATAGATAGTGGTGAAAAATCAGATGAAACTTCTACAAATGTAGATTCTTCATTCAGTTGTGAAAAGTGTAATACAAAATTTACAAGCCGTCAAGAACTAAAGGAGCATTTTTCATCTCAACATTAATTTCATTTTTTTTGATTATCTAGTTTTTTAGTTAAATTTAATCTAATTTTTTTATTAATTATTGTCAATCTTATTTTCATATTATAATATTTTACATAAATATACAAATATACTATTTAGCCTATATCTAGAATTCTCTTTGTTCAATTTATTAACGTTTAATTTCCTGATCCTAAGTTATCTTTTGGTTTACTCCAATACAGTATGTTGGAAATAGCACATTTTTTACATTTAATTGTAAATTTAACATAATCCTTCCAATTCAAAACTTTTCTATCTACGATTGTATGAATTCTATCAGGTTGCAAAACAACCATGTCTGCACCGCAATTCCTACACGTTATAACACTCATTGAATAACTTTTTGGTGTTCTAACTATCTAAATTTTGTTATGTTAAAATACACCTATTCAACCATTTGAATAGTTATATTGTTTAAAACAGCAAAATAGTAAACCA
>DASVEV010000049.1:0-11508 GCA_036380415.1 Nitrososphaeraceae archaeon | reverse complement strand
ATTTTTAAGATGTTCCCAAAAGTAATAGAATTTCTTTTTGTTTAGTCTAATAATGTCATTAGTTGTGTAATTAGCTTTTATTCCATAAATTAATTTAATGTAACTTTCTATAATTCCAGCTAATTCTTTAAAAACTTCTATATACAAATCAATTGTTAATTCATTGTGATTGGAATATTCTTTAAAAAAATCTTTTTTAAGGAAAATTTTCGTAATTCCTTGAGATGTAGAATTTCTTTTTATTTCAAGTAAGTTATGAATAAATTTTAATTTTTCTAAATCTGAATTAATAGTTTTAACTAACGTAAATAATGTATTATAATAATTGTGGTAGTCAGTTTTATTTATCCATCTACAATGAGTTATGCCATCGTAATAAAGAAAATTTAGAAATTTTTCTTCAAAAGTTTTCCCCGTAAAATTTTTTATTATTACACCATGAAATATTCCTTTTATTACTGCTTTCATGCCCTTATCAATATCCATTTCTTCTTTTTCAATATCTTTAAGAGATACTCCTCGTACCTGTTGAAGTAATTTTTCTGAATATGGAAGCATTTTAAGAAATTTTTTACTTAAATTATCTATATTTGTGCTTTCAAAATATTCATATCCCAAAATTTCATTAATTTCATATAATGCATTAGATATACAAAGTAAAAGATTATTTTGTAAATTTTTAGACATTCTTTATTAAATAATTCAGGACTGTCATTTTAATATTTAAATATAGACATTTTATCAATCAATCTTTCAATCTCATAATCATTAAACTATTGCCTTTTATGATTTAATTCTATTAACATTCAAAATTTATGAGTAAATAGCTACAAATTAGATGTTGTATAGATATAATATAGATTTTTTAATATGTATAATTAATGTTTTATAATTTTTAAAATAACATTTTCATTAGATTCAAAAATTCCTTGAAATTCATCTATATCTCTTATAACACCTAGATCATATATTACAAATATAATATTATCGTATTTGGTTTTATATGCCATTATATCATCATTTATTTGAGAAATTATTACTTTCTCTTTTTCATACTTATTACATAATTTTACTTCTACAACAGTGTTTATTTTATCAAAATAGAAATCAGGAATATAGGTTTTTGAAGAATAAGTTACTCTTTCTTTTTCTCGTGTAAATTTTTTATCAAGATCAGCTCCTATAAAAAGATCTTGTAATTTATCCTGAATTTCTTTTTCAATTATTGGTTTGTTCCTTACTGTTTTTCTTAATTTCTTCTCTATCAAGGAAATAATTTTTATTATATCACTCGATTCTTTTGGAGTATTTTTTCCATTGTAAACATTTTTGATGCCTAATCTTTTTATCTGTTCAATACCTGATAAAAGTAATCCCTTTGAAATTTTTAAATCTTTTATGAATCCAATATTCTCCCTTCTTTGTATTTCATGATCCATAAATGGTGCTTCAACAACAAATGTACTGCCAGGAGGTATATTCCAATTAAGAGAAGCAAAAGTCATAAATATTCTAGAATTTTGTCCAAATATATCTTCTAAGAGAAATTGAGTATCACTAATCCATTTTGTATGTTTCGTTGAATAAGGACCTTCATTAATGAATGTTTTTATTTCTGTAATTTGTTTTTGTATGCATTTGATTGATTCCTTTTCATTCATTGTTAATTGGTTTCTATTTTATTAAATCTAATAAATTATTCTTATGTTAAATGTAATTTCGATCTAATCATCTACGATTTCTTTTTATTTCATTAACTTATTTTCATTGATTATAAAAGGAAGAACCCCCCAAGTGACCTTATGGGTTCGAATCCCTTTCCACGTTTAATTTTTCATCCACTTTTCAACACCCAAATGGAATATCCGAAGGTTCAACAGAACCTACATTTATAATATTCATGATAAGCTAATCATATCTTTAATTCATAGTATATCAAATTAAAGACCATCTCTCAAAGTTATAAAATTTATTATCAAATTTATTTTTTATCTGTTGTAAAGTATTCCTCAATCTTTGATCTTTAGATAACCATTTTAAACTAGTGATCATTTCAAAATCTTCTAACTTACCTGCTCCGACTTCATAATCAGCATAGTTTAATATCCTCATACATAAAGTAGAACCACTTTCATATATCTTATGATCGGAATATTTTTGTTCTCTTACTGTACTTGGCTGAAATTCATTAATAGCAAAGCAGCCCTTTTCCAATTCTTCTATCTCAAATTCAAATAATATATTGTTTTCATAGGATAGAATAGCTTTTTCAATTTTAGGATTCAGTTTTAATATTAGACTATCTTTTTTTTCTACAATTTCTATCAAATTATCAGATTTATTAAATTTTATTTGTGAAGTATTTTTATTAAGCCATTTGATTTTAAACTTTGTTTTTAAATAATCTATAAATACTTGTGAACCTCCATACCAATGATCCTCCAGATCTGGATCAATTAACTCATCAGTTATTGTAATGTGCACTGAAGAACCTCCACGTTTTTCTATGCCTGAAAGAGTTTTCAAAAAATATTCTATACTAGAACAACATTCATTTAAGAATTGAAAAATACTTTCAAAAATACTATTAGCCTTTATTTCTTTAATCGTTTTTCTCTCTATAAATTGATATAGAAAATATTCGAATAATCCATCATTTGGATAATTTCTAATTAATTTTGCAAGGTCAAATGAGTTAATTTTATGAGTCAAAAATATAAAATAAATTCCGAAAGAGGATAACTTGTAATAAATAGATGCATGTTTACCATTATTAGAAACTTCTTTTAATATTCCAACCTCATGAAGTTTTTTTACCTTTTTATGTACATTTTTATAAGAAATTTTGTTTTGCTTGTTTAGCTCTTTATAACATTGATAAGTAGAAAAACAAATTTTTTCTGCAATTAGAGGAAGTAATTGTTTTGCAGCTTCTCCTGGATCTGTGAATTTTTTTTGCATTTCATATAATTCTAATATATACCCTGAATGGTCCATATGGAACTGAAAGGAATATGTTTAATATAATCTTTCTCAATAAAGTAATCATGCAAACAAGTATTAAGCAAAATCATCCTCTTGGAATTCTATCTTCCTTCCTTGAAAATGAAAAAATGAAAGAACAATCAGCCAATTATAAAGAATCGAATTTTGTGGGATATGCAATAAAAGTAACATATGATACAGTGACTGTCATTACTTCTGAGCCATTTAAACTCGCAGTAGGAGGAGTTTCTCGAAATTCTCTTCTTGTTATGGTGCCAATCAATATTGAAAGTACAACTCCTCATTTTACTCTTTTACGAGTAATTCAATCTGCACCAACTCCATTAGACCAATATCAACAAGAAACCTATTTTGCACTTCATAAAAACTCAATGCCTGTATTAGATCCTTTTACAAATAGTGATCTTCAATGGGGGGCTTTAGAAACGAATGTTTTAGGAATGTTTTATCCTAGTCCTGAAAAAAATGATGTTATAGAATTTTCACATGATATGAATAATTTTGTTAGCGCTCATAAATATCGTATCTATTATCCAAATGATGAACTATTAGATTTTATTATAAATTCTTTAGTTTCAGATGTTAATAAATTTAATATTGGTACACTTCGTCTAACTGAATGTAGGCTCCAATTACCAAACAGACCATTACCTAATGTATCTGTTAATATATCAACAAAAGATTTTATGGGAACAAGAACTGCTATGTTTGGTAAAACAAGGTTTGGTAAAAGTAACATAATTAAATTAATAGCTCAAAGTATAATGGAAACTACAAAAAAATCACATAATGTTGGGCAACTTATCTTTGATATAGATGGGGAATATGCTAATGACAATCCTCAAGATGACAGTGGTTCAATAAGAAGCATATATCAAGACGATTGTACTGTTTATGCTCTTTCACAAAAGAAAAATACTCCATCAAAACAACTTAGGCTTAACTTTTACGAACATCCCGATGCATCACATAGAATCCTATCTAATTTGTTGGATAAAAATAAACGGTATTCTGCTGTATATATCAAAAACTTTTCAGAAGTAGAAATTCCATCTTTGGCAAGTATTACTGAGATGGACATTCATGAACAAATAAGAAATAGAAGGAAAATTTTACTTTATTGGGCTATACTTTATAAAGCAGGTTATGACATCGATGAAACCAAATTAGGAGAAAGATTTCCAAGTGGATTCGATCCTGGATATAATGATAAATTACGTAAAGCTATTCATGGAGATAATCCTCCGGAAATTAAGTCATTAGCAAATTTGCTAAGAGAATATGAGCTAATATCTATATTTCTTCGAAAAAGGGAACGTAGACGAGGAGGAGAAGGAGATGAACAAGAAAATGATGTACTATCTAAGAGTGGAAGACCTCTTTTTGAAACTGATGAAAGATCCTTACTTGAATTTTTAGAGCCTCCTTATGGAAGATCGGGTACTAGAACAATTCAAGAATTTAGAAGATATCATGCTAAAAATGCAGGTGATTTTGTAAAAGAAATTCTTAATTTGTTAGATGTTGGAAAAACTATAATTCTGGATCTTAGTAATTCCGACACAGAAGTAACAAGATATTTTTCTACAGATTTATATGAAGCAATATATCAACATCAAGTATAAAAATTTACCAGTAATTCGCTATTAAGAGATGATGATGGTATTAATCATTATATTCAGCTTTATTTCGAAGAAGCACATCATCTATTTCCAGCTAAAGAAGTTAAAGAGGATATATATACACAAATTGCAAAAGAAGGAGCAAAATGTAATATAGGAATGGTCTATTCTACGCAATCAGTCACTAGTATTCATGCTGATCTTTTGAATCAAACAGAAAACTTTTTTATACTACATTTATCCTCTCAGTATGAAGTACAAGCTTTATCTAAAATTAATTTTGCTTTTGATAAATTTCAGAATGATATCTTACAAAGTAAGACCCCCGGTTATGCAAGAATTTTAACGCGGTCACATAAATTTGTAGTGCCAGTCCAGGCTAATAAATTTAAACCAATCCAAAAGGAAGCTAGTTAATATGCCGTATCAACAAGGAATTAGACTACCAGGAGAAAAGGCAAGCAGAATTTCTCATATTGACTTACTTCAAAATAAACTCATAAATGAAGTAATAAAAAAATTTGAATTAAGTGAAACTAATCTTCAATCTCTACATCCTCATTGGTTAGCACTTCCATCTAACAGTAGAGCTTTACCGTATGTTTTTGCTGTCGATGGTTCTTATCAAATAATTACGATTGATGAACCTCATTTCTGGAAAGTAGCTTTTATCAAAACAGCTCTTTTGATGTTAGATCAAAATGCTTTATCCAAAATAGACAAAGATGCTCCACATCCATTGCAACTTCGAGATATTATATCTAAATCGGCAGTTTATCATGGTGCCCTTTTTCCTTTAAAAAATATTAAGTATTCGGGAAAATCAATTTACCACGCTATTAGACAAAATATTTATGATTCCATTCAGGATAAGTCTAGTCCTCTCTTTGGTGAACCAATGGAAACCCTAAAATGGATTGTTTATAAAAAATGGAAAAATAATCAAGAAGGACTTCCGCGGTTTCAATGTCCACATTGTGAGAAGATTGTAGCTACACTTCCCTACAATTCCGAAATAGGAAATTGTCCTGTATGTAAGGAACAAATCTTTATTACAGATATGTTAGGATTTCACCAAGAAATGGCAGAAGATTTCGCACCAGACCAACTAGTTAGTAATTATATGAATGTACATGAATTACTATTATTATTTACAGGAATACGATATTTTTGGCAGACAAACAAAGATGTAATAGAAAATTCACTTTTTGTAAAAGATGGTCCATTAATGATGCCATCACAATATTCTAAATTAGTGGAACCAATAAGACAGTTTATAGAATTTGCACAACAAAAAGGATATAATATAAATATCATAGGTCAAGAAAAGAGTGGAGCCTTCTTTGAACACCTACAACTGATTGGAAAAGATGCACCATTAAAAACTATGTTTATTCCTAATGATTCATACATCAAAGAAGAAATACAACAACGACCTAAAAAACAATTTCAACATCTATATGGTGAAAAAACAAATTATGGAGCAAAGGTGTTTATTAAATTAAATAATTATCATCAAATGATCTTAAATATTCCAACAGGTCGATTTAATCCAAACCCTCATATTTCAGACTTAATTGGGATAGATCGAATTTGTTCAACATTAGAGACAATATTAAGTTATAGATATGAGGGAGCTCTTTTACCAATAGAACTAGTTCATGGAATAGCATCTTTATCTACTTATCCATCAGCAGAAATCTTGAAAATTTTTGCTAAAGCTAGTACTGGATCTTAGACACACATATCTATAATTATTTCTATAATACTTATGGATATGGTCTACTCGTAAGCTTAAACAGTACCTTCCTTCGATTGTTAATGAATGATCTACTAATATTGACAATCGTATTTCTTTTCATTATCGTTTTCTCTCTCAATTACTGATCTATGATCTGAATCTCCTCAATCTTCTTTTGTAAATCAGCTCCTTATCTTTCCAATTGTGGAACATTTAGAAATCTCGATATGACAATTTCTTAAATTTATAAATTGTATAAACCCGTGAATGCAAGTAACGGGTTCAAATCCCATCCCCTCCATGCTAGTCATGGAAACGTGCATATTCTTTATTAATGAAAGCAAATAATTTGAGATAGACAAAGATTGGTTCTTGATTCACTATCTACTCCTACCAATATTACTAATTTAGTTATTACATCAGAAAATGATTCATCGGTAGCAGTAGGAAGGAAAGAACTAAGCTTAGAACTAGAAAAAAAGATTTATTCGATTACCAAAGGAGCTTCTTCTTCAGCCTTTTTTAAATACTTTAAAAATATGGCTTCAGCTAATATACAAAATACAAATATCCTTTATGATTTTATAATAACTGAACAAAATCATACTAATGTTAAACTTTCTACAAGAATATCATATATCAAAGTGATTTGTCTATTTAATAGATATTTTCATAAATTATAATAAATCAGTTATAGTTATGGATTCATTGATGTTTAATTGATATGCTATATCACATACTGTTTCGAGAAATGGATTGGCGAAGGAAGGAAGGAAGGATCAAGTCAAAGGAAACCATGTTAGAAGAAATAGAGAATGCATCAAAGCTTCTTTAGACTTTTCAAAGGAGATAATTTTGGTAAAATACTTGTGAAGATTACATTAAGTTTTTTTAGAAAGAATATAAGATTGTTACTTTCAGCAAAGTAATTTTAAAAGTATTCTTCCCTTTTTTCTTTGATTACAAACTTACAGATTGAATCACCTTTGGCAGCCCTATGTGTTGTTTCTATATTAGCTCCAAGGAGTTTTTCAAATAATTCAGTTTCAGTTGAACATGCTTCCCAATGTTTTTCAGCTATGTGTATAATTGGACAATTATATTCTAAAAGAACATGTTTTCCTCCACTCCTTTTTGACTCCTTCTTTGATTCAGCAATATATCCTTCCTCATCTCTAATCCTAGCTAATTCCTTGACTTGTTTATCGAAATCTAAACCCTTAAGACGCTTATAGTATTGATCGAAAAGCTCAGTCTGGCGTTCGTGTAAAACCTTTTCAACACCTTCTTTTCCCATATTTCTTTCAATAAAATCAAGAGCATGTGTTGCTATTGCACTATATGATTTTGGGAATACAGTTTTACTTTGACTTGTTAGTTGATACACCATCCTAGGCCTGCCTACATGTCCCCTATTTTCTATACCTTCTACTAAACCTCTATTCTGCAAAAGAACAAGATGCTTGTGAACAGCCATCCTGGATACCTTCATAACCTTTGCCAATTCTTCAAGTCCTGCTTGCTGCATAACCTTGAGATAATAAAGTATCTTCTTCTTTGGCTCGCTAAATCCATCTGAAACATTTTCTAAATTAGCTGGGATGGTCAATTATTATTATTACATATTACCGGCTAACTCATTCATAAACCCTTTTGTTTACAAATTGAATCAATGTTCGAGTTGTTATTGTTGATTTCCTTTTGATTAAAATGCTAGCCAACTACTATACTCCGTAGCATGTTCTCTAAACCTTTAGACACATATTCATAATTAAAACTACTCTTTCTATTTAGTAGTTGCAGGTTCAAATCTTTCAGATTCTTATATATTAACAGAGAATTAATATAATTTGTAAACCTCCATGTTTATAAACATAGAAAGAAATATAATCTCTATATGAGTAAAGTTATAGAAATTATTGAAAAAGAGATATTGAGTTGGCCTTATGTTACTGTTGGATCACATAGATTTGGGGGTATAGAATTTCGTCTTAACAAGAAAGAAATGGGACATATACATAGTGAAGGTTTAGCTGATATTCCATTTCCTATGAAGACTCGAGATGAGCTGGTTAACTCTGGACTTGTTAAACCTCATCATGTACTACCACAATCAGGGTGGGTTAGCTACTGGTTTCATAATAGCGGCGAAAAAGAGGATATCGCAACAGTAATCGACCTATTTAAATTGCGATATGAACTGCTCAAACCAAAAGCTCAAACCAAAAGCTCAAACCAAAAGCGATATAACAGTAGTTCCTCCTAAACAAAATTAGTGGTGATATCTCTTGGATTTACTGTGGAATGATGAAAGATCAAACCAATTTATAACAAATGTAGGTTTGATAACAAGCGATGGTCCTTTTGGACCAAACGTGATGGCCTGTGAATGGACACATCATATATCCTACAAGCCTGGTTTAATAGCTGTTTCTCTGGGTCATACAAAGGCTACAGTTGAAAATATCAGAACGTCAAAAGAATTTGGTATTAACTTATGCGCAAGTGATCAATCTGTATTAGCTAGTGTAGCAGGTGGTTACACCGGTGCTAAGTACAACAAGGTGAATGCATTAAAGGAGCTTGGAGTTGAATTTTACAAAGCAAAAAGAATAACCTCTCTTATGATAAAAGGTGCTGTACTAAATATTGAATGTAGATTATATAAAGAAATTACTCTAGGTGATCATATTATGTTTGTTGGCGAAGTTATTGAGGCTTCCAATAATCCTGACAAAGTACCACTTGCATATCATGGAGGAAAGTATTGGATCATGAATACAAATTTAGTAAAGCCATCTACGGAAGAACGCGATAGAATAAAAAAAGTAATTGAAAAATATTCAATATGATACAAGATGATGCACACAAAAAGTAGGTGATTCTTTCGTTTAATGACTAAGCTCATAGCTGGACTGCAAAATTCAGTTCTTGTGATTGAATCTTCTTCAAAGAGTGGTGGATGGAAGACTTATGAAAGTTTGAAAGGAAGTCATCCACAAAGTATAGCATTCGATCTTTTGAATCCAAGTAGAGCATATTGTGGAACATTTGACAAGGGTTTATTGAAAACTGATAATGGTGGGCAAACTTGGGATAGTATTGGAAAGAATGAAATTTCCACGTCTAGTATAATGTCTGTTTCAGTCAGTCCTCTGGAAGAGGGAAATAATGAATTCAATAAAGTATATGTTGGAACTGAGCCAAGCGCACTTTATATATCACATGACGGAGGTGAATCTTGGGAAAGAATGAGTGGTCTCAACAATTTGGAATCATCTGCTACATGGAGCTTTCCTCCTAGACCTTGGACTCATCATGTTCGTTGGATTGAGCCAGATGTAAATAATTTAAACTATGTTTTTGTTGCCATAGAAGCAGGAGCTCTAGTTCAGAGTCGTGATGGTGGCAGAACATGGATAGACCGGGTGAAGCAAGGTCCTTATGATACTCACACTTTGGCAACTCATAGGAAAATGCCTAAGCGGCTGTACTCTTCTGCAGGTGATGGTTATTTTGAAAGCTTTGATTATGGAGAATCTTGGAATAGTCAAACAACAGAAGGACTTAGACATCATTATCTCCATGGACTTGCTGTAGATTCATCTGATCCCCAAAATGTGATTGTATCGGCTTCTCTAGGGGCTCGGCAAGCACATAATATTGAAAATGCCAACTCTGTATTATACAGAAGATCGGCAGATGGCGAAAACTGGAAGATTGTTTCAAAAGGTCTTCCTGAATCCAAAGGAACAATAATTACAATGCTTGCCTCAAACCCAAATAATGCTGGAGAATTTTATGCTCTCAACAATCGTGGAATATTTATCTCTGATGATTCAGGTATTTCTTGGGTAGCGCTTGAAATCCCCTGGCCCAAAGAATATCTTTTGCAACATCCTTGGTCCCTAGCAGTCAGAAAAGAATAGATGTATGAACAGAATAAGATCGAATGAGCTCAATCTATCCCGGTATTTCATGGGAAATAAATATACATCTTAGAACTTATTGACTAGAGTACCTATTAATTGGAAGATCATTATCTAAGTCGTAGGATACATAATTATTCTGTAAATTATTTTGATGTAGAGTTGATCCTACAAAAGAGATTATTTCTATTTCATAGTAATTCTAAAGCAATAACGGAGAGAGATATAAGTAAAATGATTTATGGAAATATGTATCTATGAACCAGTTAAAGTTATGGATAATAATTATTACCTTATCTTTAACTGTTGGTTCAAGTTTCATAGCTATCAAAATTGTTCTTGATTCTATACCACCGTTGTTTGCTTTTAGTATTAGATTTATGATTACAGGTGGTGTTTTATTACTAGTTTCTTATATTTTTGATAGAAAAAGTCAAGAGATAAAAAAAATTACATTTTGGCGAAATGCTTTGTTTATTGGTGTCTTTCTGATACTTGGTGGACATGGATTAATAGCATATGGAGCTCAATATCTCTCTGCAGGAATTGCTTCTTTACTGAATTCAACAATTCCTTTATGGGTAGCGTTATTTATGTTTCTGATATTTCACAATAAAATAACAAATTTAACAAAGGTAGGTCTTGCTCTTGGTTTTAGCGGAATGATAATTCTCGTTGGACCGTCGATTGGAGGAGGAGCTCAAGGATTAAGTCTAGTAGGAGTTGCATCATTGTTAACAAGTTCACTGCTTTGGGCAGTGGGGTCTATCTTTTCTAGTAAAGCATCATTGCCTCAAAATTTTTTATTATCCGCAGGAATGGTTACATTAATCGGCGGATCACTACTACTAATTCCTAGTATTTTAACTGGAGAACTAAATCTTCTTCCTTCTTTTTCAGATATAAACTCTAACTTACTGATATCCTACCTATTTTTAATATTTATTGGCACTGTTATACCACTAGCTGAATTTTATTGGCTGCTCAAAGTTAGTACTGCAGCTGTTGCTAATACTTTTGCTTATATGGCACCTATTGTAGCAGTCTTTTTGGGATGGGCAATTCTAGCTGAATCTGTCACCTATCTAACTATTATTGCTATAATTGTTATTTTGATAGGTGTTGCATTGATAGTTAGGACATCAGAAAATAGTAATAACAAGTGATTGTCAATCTTTGACAAAACAATCTATAACGAAACAATGAATCT
>DASVEV010000048.1:0-2889 GCA_036380415.1 Nitrososphaeraceae archaeon | reverse complement strand
CTATCAAGATAGAAAGATATTCTTTTAATTGGTTATAACTTAGAAAAGCAAAGTACATAATTTTTGTCTTGGTTTCTCCTCCTTCGTTTGCAGCATCCAGTATCATTGCTACTATTTCTGTTCGGCTTCTATTTCCCATATTATTAGATAATTGATTTACTATTTTAATATAACATCATAGGAAAAGTTAACCTAACTATAGTAAAACATTCAACATATTATTTGCAAATAATAAATATAAGAAATGTTCCTATCTTATCTCAGAATTGTATTATGAAATAATTATCATATTTAATTTTATCAACAATCATTCTCTATATGATTTAATTTGAAATATAACTCTATTTGTATAAAATAATAGAGAGTAGAATTCTATAGAGTATGGTTTTACTACTATCCTGTATTTAGCTCTTATTATTAGAACTTATTTTTAGAGATATTCACAGTATTGAATTCGATAGAAATATCTCAATGAGGGAGTAATACCGATAGCGGTTCTAAAAGGGGAATCTAATTCTTGGTTAGATTATAATATATTTAAATATTTTACTGGTTGATTGCTATTTGTAACTAAAGTGTCAAAATTTGGTTGATAGAACTTTTTATTCTAGCTAATGATTTAATATGATATGTCCGAATTTGAATTATGTCCAACATGTAAGAAAGGCAAATTTAGACAAACAGAGAATAATACTAATGAATTGGTATGTGATTATTGCGGTGAAAAATGTTCTGATGAAGGTCTAAGTGAATATATGTAATAGCCATCTAAAAAATAATTTTATTCTTACTAAATAATGGTTCCAACTTGTTATCCATCTTTTTTCTGGGTCTTTTGATGAATCCTTTATCTTTGTATCTAAAAATAATAGTATCTGTTCATTCTTATCAATATCATAAAATGCAGTATTGGAATCAAAGTAATTGGAAAACTCAATCATTACAATTAGATTATTATTCTGATGTCTTTCTGACGAGCCATTATTCTTCATATACATTAGAAATTCGATTAATGTTTTACCGTTAGGAGAATTAGACAAATTTTGAATTTTGTTAATAGTTGTAGATAACTTGGCTACCATCTTGGAGTAATCCCTCTTCCTTTAAGATTTATTTTAATTCTCAATTATATGAACCCATATACATAACGGGCTCAGAGGTGTGTGAATTGTTATTGACACTTTATTTTTGGCCCAAAATGAGACAATAACATAAAATGGGATAGAACCAATAAAGGATCCTTGGGGGGCTCTTTTGTTATTGAATCTAATTTACTTGTTCATTCCAAGGGATACAACTAACTCGTCATACTACTGCTAGATTATAATAAATATATTATTAGTGAGTTTGTGCTGTAGTCGATAAAAATGTGTTTAATATCTTACCGATCTCTTCCGGATATTGATCCGGTACTGCATGACCCGCATTTTTGATCTGTACAAGCCAGGCTCCTGGAATCTTTTCTGCAATCTTTAAAGAATTAACATGCGGCGCATACATATTATCATCCATTCCAGTTATGACCAAAGTAGGTTTGTCTAATTTCGCAAGCTCATCACAAGCACCACTCCAGTTTGGATTATCCTCCCAATGCTTTCCTACGTTATTCTGATTATTCATTACTTCAGGGGTAAGCCCTGGCTTCGCTTGCTGCATAGTTGGAATGTTATCAAGTACTTCAGGATGCAGTTTAATCCATCCCTGTCCTACTGAAGCAGCTACAAGCTCTTTCATATCCTCCTGAGAAGCAGAAATATTATTTAGAGATTTGTTTACAATTTGGGATTGCAATTTTAGAAACTCAGACGGTTTGGGGGTATGATCTTTTCCACCACATGATGAACCAACAAGTGTAAGAGTGTTAACCTTGTCTGGATACATGATTGTAATCTGTTGGGCTATATACGATCCAAGAGAATATCCCATAACATCTGCTTTTGGTATTTTCAGAGCATCAAGCAGACCAGCTGCGTCAGTTGCTAATTGCTGATAAGTGTATGGTTTGGAACCAATTGTTGTATTTCCAAGTCCTCGACTATCAAACGCAATTACTGTGTGATTTGAAGAAAGAATTCTTAGAAGGGATGGGTCCCAGGCATCCATACCATCAGAAGCACCATTGTAAAGTAAGATAGGGTCACCTTTACCTAACATTTTGTATGCAATGTCAATATCCCCTACCTGAACTTTTTTTGCTGGAATACTTTGTATGTTTGATGAATCTGTTACATTGAAATTTGTCTTATCTTGCTGACCATAAACAGTAATGGTGATAGTAGTAGTCAACACGATAGCAGTAGTAGGGATAATCATTATAAACATGAAGATAATGATGAAAATTGAAGTTTTATTTCCATTAATTTGTGGGAGGTAAAACATTTTGTTATCTTTTGTTAGATAATATTCACTTAAATTTAAGACTTTCTTTTCCTTAGAATTTCTTATTAAAGCACGCATAGTATATCAAAAGTTGATACAAGTTAATCTTCTTATTGTTAACATATTTTGAACATATCTAATAATATTCTATATTTTCTAACAGTTGAGCCCGAGAAAAAGTACTGGCCCGTCGGGAGTAAAACCGATAGCGGTTCTAAAATAAGAGTCTACTATCGTAGGAATAATACTAACAGATATTTAGCTTTTATTATTAGAACTTATTTTTAAATAGATACAAAAATAGAACTACTATAAAAAATTATACGTATATATATTAATCTCTATCACAAAAACTTTTAATTAATTAGTCAATTTTTGATTGTTGTAGTTTGTGGTAACAATTCTCCCAATTCATTATGCATTTTAAGAAAGAACAATCCTTTTTCTGTTGTTTTATATTTATTAGCCCCCTCCAGATATTCTATTAGGTTTTTTTCAACTAAAACAGAA
>DASVEV010000047.1:0-14228 GCA_036380415.1 Nitrososphaeraceae archaeon | reverse complement strand
GAATGTGTGCACAAGAATGTCGCAATATGACACGATAAATAATATAATATTGATTATAAAACAAACTTCAGATGTCTAAGATAAAATCAACACTATTTTTTTCTAATTAATAGTTTTTTTATTTAATCATAGCTATATGCTTTTCAATATCTGAGTATATTATAATATGATTTTTTACTTGAATATTAGAAAAGTTCAAAATATTAACAAATAAATAGTGATTAGAAATTATTAAATATATATATCTCTTTGTGTATGATTGTCATCTATATATTCAAAACCTTATCAAGAAAAAATAATTTCAATATACTTGAATGTTTATAAATGAAAAATATTAGTAAAAAAATTGTTAAAGAATGATTATCTACCTACAATATAAACAATACTTACTGTCGTAGAAACCTCTTGTTCAGCTGCAAGTATAGGCGTTGAAGATGCTTCATCAGAACTAACTGATTTAGTATATAACGGGCCTGGAACTGGAGGCAAGCCCATTTCTCCACCTACTGTTATCGATTTTATTCCCGCTACGTTTAATCCAGCTGCAGCAGCAACAATGTCAGCTTTCGATTTAGCATTTGAAACAGCTTCTTTTAGCAACGTATTTTTTATTTTTTGTAACTTATCTTCTGATACGCTAAAGTAAATATCATCAACAGTATTGGCACCAGCTTGAACTGCTGTATCTATCCACTGTGAGACACTATCAATATTTGAACTCTCAATATGAATAGAATGTGATACAGTGAAACCAGTTAATTTTCCTCTATCTCCATAGTTGGAATAATTATAATTAGGTTTTATAGAAAATGAATAAGTACTCGTTTCATTTTGTTGGACACCAGATTCATTTAATGCAGCTAACACTCTATTCAACAAAATAGAATTTGACACTAACGCTTTCTCAGCCATTTTATCCGTTGTTTCTACACCTAAAGATACAACAACTTTGTCAGCTTTTGTATTGGCAGTAGCCGATCCACTAACAAATAGAGTGTCGTTTAATGCATAAGTGGAATCTAATTGTGCATTGATAAGGATAGTACCATGAATTGTGCTAACTATTATTAAAATAGCGAAAATAGAAATGAAGATTATAGTCATCCTTCCAAGGTACGTTTTTGGATTAAATGATACTTTCATAGATCACTATTTCATAGGAAAATAATAAATATATTGTTTTAATGTTAAAAAATAATTGTTTAGTGGTGTTCATATCGATTATCGAGTAGGGAATAGTTAGTCTAGTAAATACTGTATCAAATTGTTGATTTCATAATTTATTTAGCACAAAGATTAAAACGTAATTAGAAGTTTATAGCGGATAATTAACCATAGAATTTTAGTAATTATACCTTTTTTGCTATTTACGTTAAAATATATAATTTAGAACCTTCTTAGTGGATTATGAATTATATATTTAAACTCATAAAAAGTAAATTTATCTAACAGATGTGGTACCGGCGTTTACGTAAAGAATAAAATCATTACCAAGAATATTGTTATAGCTATCGTTTTAGTATGACTACTAAATTGTCATTAACGACTTCACTAGAAACAATTTTCATTGTTACAGCCGCAAAAGGTAAGGTTATAGTATTGGTAAGAATTCCTCTATCATGTTCTAAAGTTATCATTAACTCGTCACTTTTTTTTTGAATATCCAAACTGGCATTATTAGCAAAAGGGATTTTAAATTTCAAGGTAATATACTCATTATTTTCTTCAATAGAATAAACTTTCTCAGTAAAGAAAATATTAGAAGGATCGTCAGTCCCAAAAATATGGTAATTATGTTGTTTTAACATTTCAATACCCTGGAGTTCTTCTTTCATACGTATTGCTTCTCGACAAGGTAACGGAAAAAAATTCAACTTGATTTTCTCTAAAAATATTCTTTTGTCTTCATCTATAACCTCTACTTTATTTATTATGACAAGGTCAACGTTAATTCCAAACAAGTTAGCTGACATAAGGGCTCTTTTAGCATTTTTTACACTAAAGTTATTTAAATTAGTCACAAGACGCAAGCTTGTGATAGTCTGATTGGATAAAATACTAAATAAATTATCAAGACGTTTTAGTATATCGGTTTGAGTTATAAATGAATCCAAATAAGTAGAATAGCTTGATAGTGGTTGAAACATCTTCGCAAATCCACTAAACAGATTTGTTAATCCTGTCATATGTCTAGCCATAGATCCCATTAATTTTGGAAAATAAAGAAACTTCAATGCCTCTCCTGAAGCAGGCATATCAAGAACAATTTTTTCATAATTATTTTCTCTGATAACTTCTTCGATTTTAATCAAAGAAAAAAGTTGAGTCATACCTGGCAACATAGCTATTTCATAAGCAATGCTTGAATTCACTCCTTTACCAATAAAAGAAGAGCTTATGGATGAAATAATATCAACATAGTCTTTACTAATTTCAACCATCGGGTCAATCTCTAACGCATCAAGATTTGAACTGATTGTTTTCGTATCGTGTCCTATATCAATACAAAAGGCATCACTAACGGTATGTGCAGGATCTGCAGATATCAAAAGTGTCTTATAACCTATTTCTGCCAAACCAATCGCGGTTGCACAGGATGTAACCGTCTTTCCTGTCCCGCCTTTCCCTGTATAAACAATTAATCTCAAATTACTTTTCTTATGTGATTATATAATTAGTGGAGGTTTTTAAACATTAAAATAGATTAAATCTATACTATTTATTAATATCATTATTATTACAACTAAGACATAAAATTGACAATGTACATGATTTTGCTAATAAAAAAGTAATATTTACATACTACTAAAAAATAATCTGATAATATGAAAAGATTTTACTCTGTCCATATAATGCAACAGTTCAGGTTTATGCAATATGTACAGGTTTAATCCATAGCGATTATTTTTTATTCTATACTAACTACGGTTCTATATTAAAATAATGTAATAAAATAAAAAGTGTTTCTTAGAGTAATAACAAGGAAATCATTGTTTGTCCTCAAAAAAGCAGATTGAACATACATCGCCATTGCGCTATCTCATCTTATCGATGTTTATATCTATAATGATAGTGAATTTGATAACACTATTACTAGATGTTAAGTATAGACATTCGTTCGTTCTTTTGATTTTAAATATCGCAGCAGGTACTGCATCGAGTTTAGGAATTATAGCTATAATAAGATATGGGTTTTCTGGGATCCATGGAAAATCATATTTGTTCCTTACTATAGGGATTATATTGTGGTTTACAGCAGACATTATTGTTACCTATTATTTTATTATCGACGTAAAGGAACTAATTGATGTCTCAATTGTAGATGCATTCTATTTTATGGGATATGGATTTCTCTCTTTACATTTATTTGTTATTATGAAAGAGTTACAAAGGGAAATAAATCCTATACATGCCATTATTATATCAATAGTTACTATAATATTCGTAATTTATGTTGTAACAAATTTACTCTTTTCAGAATTTGACTTGAATGACAATTTTATTTCTATAGTGGTAAGCCTTATGTATCCTATTCTAGACTTAATATTAATTGCTCCTTCTGCGATAATTTTGATAAGTTTAAGAAAGAATTATCAACAATCAATTCCTTGGTTCCTTTCTTCTCTCTCTCTGTTTATAAATGCCATAGCTGATGATGGATATGCAATTGATTTTGTCAACGGTAATTCAGAAAATCTATGGGTTTGGGAGCTATTTTATGTTGCGGATTTTATAATAATGTCAGGTGCATTATATTGGTATAATAAATTCCATATATTTCATCATAACAAGAAAGACACATCGCTACGTAATAAATAATTATAAATTTATCATACAAGTCGAATGATATATTTAGAAAAATAATTGCTATAGAAATAACTTTAAAATTTAGTGTGATAAAAATACTACGTTTAAAGGATACAAAAGAAGAAACGATAAATAGCAATTAACTCCTGTTACAGCACAAAGTGTAACAGTCATACAATTTTTTTAATATTTAATGAACACATACTACCAGTAGAAATGACATCAATTAAAAAAGGAGATAATACATCAGAATATGATAAAAGTTTTAAATTGGAAGAAACAACAAGAAAAGATTCCTCTATTAAGGTGGAAAATATCATCATATAGGAAACTTGAACTTATTAGAGAACGCCTAACAATTATAATAGGCTCACAAGGGAAGCATCTACAGAAATTGAGGAATAACAACAATATCTTTAGCAGATTTAGTTATTTCTTTGGTATTTTGTTTTTCTATTTATACTAAATATACAACATCCTCTCTGTTTCCAAAATACTAGTTGTCGTATGGCTCATGTTTTTCAAATTAATATGATGAACTAACTAAACTAGTAATTTATTCTGACTAAGACCATAACCTATATAATATTTTCTTACTAATTACTATTATGAAGGAAACGGGTCTTACCATTATACTCATGGTGGTAATCAATACTTCTCTTATTACAATCATTCCTGTAACTGCACAACTAGATCAACCTCCAGAGCTAACGAAAGCTGGTAATGTAACTTCTACCATAAAACCACAAGGGACATCACTAGGTGAAGAAAACAAAAGTTCAATGTCTGAAGATAGTTCTCAAACAACTAATGCTGGTAATGTAACTTCTACCATAAAACCACAAGGAACATCACTCGATAATCCTAATTAACCACTATATTTTTTGCCAAGCATCGAAAATAAAATTATAAATCTTATTTTTATGTTACCTAATCTTAGCATGTTGAGGAAAACTTTTTTAATTCGGCTAATACAATTAAATATACAATGAGAAAATAAATTTAAAGCAATTTATAATTAATTAATAAATTAATAATATATTATACATAATATATATTTCTTAAACCGTTATACTAGATAGTTTTTATTATATTTTGGGGCAAAAATTAGTTATTCTATGTCTATCAGTATTTGTAAATACCTCTAAATAATAATATAATTAAATAACAAATATTATTTTCTTTACTGATATAATCAATTGTTTATTCTTTTCCTTTTCAATTTAAATATCAGATACTTTCAAATTATCAACAATCTTCTAGAAAACGAAAACTTTAGATTCAATAGATGATAGAGGATAATTTTTCATGGAACACTTTTTTATACCATTCTAAGCAGTTTAGAGTTGGTTTACAAGAACAAATAAAAAAGAAATTTTTCTATTGTATCGATCTTCCTATAAATTTACCCTCCATTACTATTTCTTCTAAAGGTTTTCTATTACTGGGATATTCTCTTTCTTGAAGATCTCTTGGAAGATTTTCTTTTTGTCCTAACTTTCCAATTGCGAACATGGCCATAACATCAAAACTATCTGGGATTCCTAACGCCTTTCGAGCTTCATTAAAGTCAAAACCTTGCATTCCATGGGTAACTAATTCTCGTAAAGTGGCTTCAAGAGCCAAATTTTCCCAGGCAGCGCCTGCATCAAATTGATGAGTTATTGCTGGTTTCTCATTAAATTCAAAATTCTTTCTCGAAATAACAACGACGATTACAGCAGCATTTTTAGCCCAAATTTTGTTCCCTTCTACTAAAAGTGAAAATAATCTTTGCCAATGATCAGTATTTCTCTTAGCATATATGAACCTCCAAGGCTGGTTATTGTAAGATGAAGGCGCCCATCGAGCTGCTTCAAAAAGCCCCATAAGATCATCGTGAGAAATTTCTTCACCTGACATTGCTCTTGGAGACCATCTGTTTACAAATAAAGGATTAATATTATTTTCAACTTTTCTTATTTTTGTTATATTATTTTGTTTTTGCATATAATTGAGAAATGTTATTAATCCTAATAAGAATATACCACTATTTTTTATACTTTAATTTTATTAATGGTATTCTGTACTAGTGTATTATGTAAAAAATATTGATGATCTATATTTTAACAAAACGTTTAAAAATATAAAAATTAATATGTTCCCTGAAAAATAGCTTAATACTTCTAAATAAAAATATACTACAAAACATATTTAAACTACTTATATTAGGCATTCGGACATTAATAATAATATTTTTGCATATTAATTTTATGAGAAATAAACGAAACAGTTAATTTTTATAAGAAACTATATTATTATCAAAGTTCAAATAATTAATTTTCATTCAATCATGATAGTAGATGCTATTGAAAGTAGTATATGCTATTGAAAGAATTGTTATACGTCTATTTTTAATTTTAAATAACAGGTTTTCTATTATAACAGAAATAAGTTATTTTAGTACTGTATATCTATATCTTGTTTGTTTTCTAAACATATTAGTAAATGAGTAAACCAGGTAAAAATTTTAATAAAACCAAAACTAATAAAAAGAAAAAGATAGAACAAAGTGCAAATAAAAAAACAAAATCTAAATCAAAATTAACAACTAAGTAAATTAGAAAATAAGGCAATTTTACCTACAAAAATTGAGAATCCCAGCAGAAAAGGGAATTAGAAAAAGATAGTATAATAGAGAATTCAACTGGAAGGAAAGCAAAATTTGAAACAAATAGGTTCGTTCAGACGTCTAGTCGCTCAGGAATACCATTTGTAAAGGCAAGATATAGCTGAAAAAGCGACAGAAAAGACACAACTAGTATTAATGATGCAAAGTCAAATGAAAAAGAATTAGGTGAATCTGTACAAAGTAATCAAACATCAGTCATTATGATGAAAGTGATATCTATTGTATTAGTTAAAAAGAAAAAAGTTAGTTTAGGGAGTTATGATTATCGGTGTTTCTTCAATACTCTCTTCACTTTTTTTTGACAAAAGTCTGTTATATTTTATTCTAACTTTTTCAGGTATTTTATAGCAGTCACACATGCTATTACAATATAAAGGCTATAACTTATTAATAAGATTAACTATAATTATATTAATTGATATAAATCCAAATAAAGATTGTCTAATTGTAATTATTTTAAAATTTATAAAATTTAGAAAAAATTTAAACTTTACTAACTTTATGCTTTATCATATAAAATTTCGTATATTATAAATGGGTTTATTTACATTGACTAGTTTTTTTAATCTTAGATTCTCTTTTAAATAAAAGTCATTTTTATTATACAAATCATGGTTTTTGTATAGAATATTTAAACCGTAAGGATATAATAAAAGGTCTATCTTTCTCTCAAATCATCAATCAAGATGTGTTCTATATTATGTGTTGGGATTAATTCTCTTCTTATTAAAATATTTGAACTTTCATTTTTGTAAAAAGTGATTGTCACATAATCAGCAACTACCTGTACATTTATAGTTTCACAATTTTCAGGAGATTTAATCGCATTAAATTCTTCAATTACTTTTGTGGAAGGATTATTAATCTGGCTCCTTAAAAAATTGATAATAATGTTTTTGACTTCTGTGCCATGAAATTTTATTAGTTTCTCTCTACTCTCATGCATGAATATGATTATATCACAAAAGCAAAAAATGTTTCGATGATATTAAACTAGTTAATAACATAGGTATATCTCTTAAAATCTATGATCTAGCAATAAATATTTTTCAGATTATTTTTCTTATCAATAAACATTCATATTTTTCAAAAAATGTCTTGTCTTATTTACTTTTTTTGGCTTTTATTGAATTTTCTTTTATTGTTAAATAAATTAGCCTGATCTGTTAGTTTACCTCCAGAATTGTAGATCTTGTCTAAGTCTTTCTGATTGGCAGGATCAACCTGATCATCTTTATCATCATTATTTTCCTTTCTCAAACCAATAGTAGTAGTAGGAGGGATTTCGGGAGTACTTTTGGTATTTCTATATTTTTCGTTTGTCTCTTCTGATCTACTGGTAGCTTTTGTAATATGATCTTTGTTTCTCGTGACCTCTTTATTCCAAGTTGCTACATCAGGAGAATCATCAATATCAATTATATCATTCGATATTCTCCTTGTATTTCGAAACAGGTTATTATTTTCTGGAAAAGAAGTATTTGAGCTAGAGTTACTTTTACCTTGATGTTTTTTTTTATTCATACTATATTTTAGTATAAAGAATAGTTTATTTTAGTTATATTTTTTTTAAATATCAATGAAATGTTTAATAATAAAAAACTCACAAGTCTGGAAACCCATATTTATTACTTGTTTCAGTGTCATTTTTGGTTACAATTTGGAGAGTTGTAGTGAATCAACCTACAATTTTAACATACCATCAACAACCATCAATGCAAATGTTTAGGCTCGGGTATCCTCAAAAATTTTATTGATTAATTAAGAACCTGAATTTTTTTTTGCACTAAAAATATTTTGAGCATTTCTGTCCTGTATTTTTATTACCTTATTCATTTCCATATCTTTTTCGTCACATTGTATATGATCAATTATCTTTTTCATTTATCTGTAAATCATTATAGAATCTTTTTCATTTAAACTTTTTAGCCGAGGTCTAAGTAGATGATCATAGGTATAATCCATAGATATAATCCATAGATATAATCCATAGATAAAATCCCTTATTAATTCTCATAGAAGCTTATAGTGAACTTAGTAGAGAAAAAAATCAGGATGAATACTTCATGCATCAAATAAGGATGATTATATATAAAATACTTTTTTTAATGAATTATCAAAGATAAATGATTTAAATTATATTCCTTCGACATATCAATTTCCTATAACACACTAAAATAAGATTATTTCATTTTCTAAAAGTCAGTATTATATTTAATTCTACTTCATAGGCCTAATATTGAATTTTTTAACAATGAATCTCCTCCAAGATTTATTGTTAAAATTCAATATCTACTATTACATATTATAAAAGTTTCATAAAAATAAGCTTGTTGAAGCATATTTAAAATTTAAAATTAATGATAGCTATGAAATTACAATAGTTTTCACAATTATATTAGCTATTCCTGTATTCTTACCTATTGGTACTGTATTACTATACCAGCGAAAGCAGTATTAAAGTAAAAAAGCCTTTGTAATTAATAATAATCCAAACACGCGTTTTACTATACTATGATTTATTTATAAGCGAAGGTATCTTTTTTATATATGACCTAATTTGGAATAATTGGTTAATAATGAAAATAATTCTACTCAAATGCAATTAACAAATAGTACACAGAATGATATTACAGCTAATATAATTCAAAGAGAAAAAATTTGTAACTAAGAGATGGTATAAATAAACAAAATTACTCCTAGTATAATATACCATTTTGTAGTCATTAAAACATAGTCACAAAAAATGTTTTACCAACAAAATTAAACATGCAAATCAGATTTAAATAATACTCATCATTAGGATAGGATTCCTTGTTAGAAACTGATAGTATCTTCAGAATGTACTTTCTCTTTTTAACTGTCAAATTATTAGATTTTGATAATTATATTCAATGGTTATAAGAAATAAAGCTTAAATATTTCGGGGTAAATTATAAGCCACGTGACAAACATTACATTTCAACCGGGAACAATTTTAATTATATCAGCTTCTTTCTTATTCTATATGATGTACTTAATTTCTCCAACACTTGCTTATTCCACTGACTCTTTTGAAGAAGCCAACGCGATGCAACGTGCATATGATTTTCTAAATCATGGAGAAATTGAATATGCATTACAATTATACGATGATATTCTTAAAGTAAATCCTACTCATATCAAGGCATTGAATTACAAAGGGTTAGCATTGGCCAGCTTAGGACATTATAAGGAAGCTATCCCATGGTATGATAAGGTTCTTGATATTGATCCCAATGATATTTCTGCACTAAATAACAAAGGAGTAGCACTCTATAATTTAGGATATTATGACGAGGCTATCCAATGGTATGATAAGGTTCTTGATATTGACCCAAATGATAGTGATGCTAAATATAATAAAAGCATAGCTTTACAAAGCTTAAACAAATCAAATGAATCAACTGTCTTGTATAATGAATCATTTGAGGCAACAAAATGACTATAAAGTATTTACGTAAAAAATAATAACTAAAATTTTAATGAGTCGCAGGAATTATAATAATTTTATTATACTTGGGAAATTTTATTTTCAAGTCAATGGAATTTAAAGTCAAATAATCTTAATTCTATGACATAATTTTATATTTTGAAATTATCTAAATATAGCCTATAGTAATCGAGCTTATCGGGATCATATTTTTGAATTATTCTCATAGGTTCGCCATTGTTTATTCTACGGATTAAAACATCTCGATGAACATAACCGGTAACAAATTTATATCCATTTCTTTTAGATTCAGCTAAAAACTTCATTCTAAGATTGTGACCTCCACTTTCTCCCCAATAGCCTGTTTTAATATTTATCCTTTCCAAGAAAACCGTATTTTTCTGTCCAAAATTTTCTTCAACAGTTCCTCTTCTTAACTTGTAGTATTCCAGTGGGCCACCTTTGGCAAATCCAATGACTCTTCCATTAATTTCATTCAATCTTAAACTGACAAGGATGGTTTTAGAATGGTTTATTGATCTGGCAAACTTTTTCTCGTTACTGATTTCAATAAGATTGTTAAGCTCCTTATAAAGACTTAAAACTTCATTTAACGTGATTGGATTGATATTTTTATTTTCTTCTGGATTAAACACTAAATTAATTTGTCTTTTTCTAACAGCATTTCTTATCTCTATTTCTTTTAGGAAAGATTCTTTAAATTTATCTATATTGTTTTGATAATTCTCTTTGTATTTTTCAGAGATTCCCCCTAATACAAAATCAAGCATTTCTTTCTCTTTATTTAGTAAAGAAAAAAACTTGACTGATTCTTTGTTTATACGTGATGGATGCCATCCTAGTCCATGAGCATTACGTCTAGCCAGTTCTAAAGCATGTTCAAAACCATCTAAGGCATAACCAGCAACTCGTTCCGAAACTGAAAGAAACCAACCTAAATCTTCATAATGCTTTCTTTTCTCAGTATCATGAGCAGCTATACCGGCATCCGTGAATAACTGATTCATTCTCTCTCTTGCATGTTCAGCTATCTCACCCTGAAAGGGATACGCTGTTCGATGGATAATTGCAATAACTATATCTATATCTAAACCTGCTTCATCAATAGATTCTTTAATCTTCTTGTCACTTCTTATATATGATTCAACAGCATCTTCATTTGGTTTTTCAAACCTTTTAAGGGGATCAAAATCGTGATAAAGAGCCGAAGTGAACAGATACTTGATATCCATTGAATCAAAGTTGTTATTTCTATTGTTATTCTTTTGGCCAAATACTGCATGTAGGGTGAAATAAGTGGCTTCTAATTCATGTTTTATATTATGATAACCATAGTAATCAACTCCTAGGCCATTAGAGGAAAATTCTGTTATTGCATGTTCCAGTGTTTTATTCAACCATTTTGTTGAAATACCCAAACTATTACCTACTTGGATTATTCTATTTTTGAATACTGCCTCATCTGTTTGACCCAATTTGTATTTTATCCACCAACGAAAAAGATGTAATTTTTTATGAAATTGATACCATTCATAGGTTGATTCTGCAAGTGGATTGGTAAATGAAAAGTCTAAACTAGATCTTTCCTGATAATCTCGTTTAGACAATACTACCTTAAACACCAAATATAAGTAATATAATAAAAACCTGATTATAAATATTTTATTTTATAAGATTAAGTTTGTATATCGAATTCTTTTGCATAGTTTGCAAATATCATGTAATTATTTCAAATAAACTATAAAAATATAACTTAACAAATATAGGTGGATTAGTCAGGAAGTGAATTTTATATTATTCTTCAGTAAAACATGTAGATTGACTGGAACTAATTTCTATATTGTAAGGGAATTTTATTATCTTATCAATGGTTCACAATATACAAATATTATAATTGACAATATTATTTATGAAATAATTTATATGATTTCTAATTTAGTCGACTATATTTCGCTTCTTCTTAGCAAATAGATGATCTGTATTTATAAGTGAATATTCAGCAGTGCTACCACAATTGATTTTAACTTAAGTCATATTTTATGGATTGTAAGTTTCAAAATCTTATATATCATTTTTTTCATAGAAAAAAGTAATTGTAACAAATACTATGATGATGTTTTTTATTTATATTAATCTTAAATTGATGACTAAGAAATTGAGCTAACAACCTTTGAATCTAAGAATTAAAATACCTTTGAATTAAAACCATATTTATTCATAATTTCTTTAACCTCTTTGTCACTCACTTGATCAAAGTGTTCATAAAATTGACCGACTGCCGCAAAGTCATATGGACTGAAAATAACAATTACTTTATCTGCAATTTGATTGAGTTTGTTTACTATACTACTTTCAAGCGGTGCAACAGGGACAGCAACAACCAACCTTTTACAATAATGTTTTTCTTTTAACCACTTGACAGCAGCAAGGATTGTTGCTCCAGTTGCAATGCCATCATCTACCAAAATGATTATTTTGTCTTTTAGTTTATTATGATATTCTTGATTACCCCTAAATTCCATTAATCGTCGTTCAATTTCTTTTTTTTGTATTTCTACTTGTTTTGATATATATCCAACCGATGTATTAATTCTGTTAACGATATCTTCATTGATGATATAGCTTCCATCAGCCATTACAGCACCAATTGCAAGTTCTGGGTTATTTTCTGCTCCTATTTTTTTACATATAATGATATCCAACTCTACATTGAGTTCTGAGGCGATTATATCACCTAAAATAACTCCTCCCCTAGGAATGGCCATAACAATAAAAGATTCTTTTTTTGCTTCTGAGCCGAAGGCATCTTTAATATATAATTTTAGTTTTTGAGCAAGCAATAGTCCTGCCTCTTTTCTGTCATGAAATTTAGTTGTCATATAATTATGAGAAAATTAATTATATACACTCATTTAGACTTTTTTAGGTCTCAGTTATTTATAATATTAAACACTTTTTATTTTAATAAATTAAACCTTTTGTTTATAATAATTTTATATTAAAAAACTAAAGTTATCAGACTGTATAACTAATAATGTGACCAATCAAAAAATAACTCTCTATAGGATAATGTCTGAAATATAAATTAATATATCAATAATAATAGGTTCAAAATATGTTGTGTAATCAATAAGTGCATACTTCTATATTTTATAGTCCTTTCAATATAAAATTTTTATCTATTAATTATGATATCTCATATATACACAAGAAAAATTTCCTTAATATAGATATAGGATATTGACCTTTGATAAGTGCTGGGATAATAAAATGTTAAAAAGAAGAATACTAATAATAGACGACGATCCTGATATTAATAATTTATTCAAATTATTCTTAGAACACGATGGATATAAGGTTAATGCTTATACCGATCCACTAGATGCACTGTATCAATTTAGAAAAAATACTTTCGATTTAGTTCTACTTGATTTGAAAATGCCGAAGATGTCAGGTATGCTATTATATCAAAAATTACGAAATATAGATCCTAATCTTTTATTTTGCTTTATTACTGCAGATAAAGAATACATCCAACACCTTAAAAAAAGTATTACTGAGATTGAAAAGATTGTCATCTATAAACCAATTCTCTTGAGCGATCTAAGACGTAAAGTTAATTCACTTTTATCAGAAAAAAAGTCTAAATTACTGATAATGACTTGAATAAGTTACTTTTATCGATTTATTTTATGCTTTTAATTCTATATAGATCTTGATTTATAATCGACTGTGAAATTGTATAATCTATGATATAAAAATTATCCAAAAACAATTTCGATTGAAAGTTTTGAGGTTAAATTCTAACAGAAGAGGAAAAATGAACAAGAATTTTTTCTTTAACTTATTATGATGTTAATAATAAATGAAATAAAATTGCTTTATCTTAGTTGAGCGGTAATTTTAAAACAATTTAATGTTTTAAAAGATGGCTATTAATTTCAACAGCATTCATTGAAAAAAGACAACACTTCCCTTACAAAGGAAATTTAATTCAATACAGTAGTAAAAAAGACACAGGAGTAGTAAAACAATTAATAATACTAATAATAATATCAAAATAAAAATTAAATATCACTTATTATCGAATCATTTATTATAGAATCACCTTTTATACTTCAAATGTATTAGTATTTAATATGTCTGAGAAATCAACAATTTCTGATGATTATAAGGAAATAGATACTTCTAGTGTAACATCTAGTAAAACAGAACAGGCATCTGAAGTTAACTCCCAAACAAAAGATATCAATGAATCAAGAAGCCACAAAAATGAAC
>DASVEV010000046.1:0-8544 GCA_036380415.1 Nitrososphaeraceae archaeon | reverse complement strand
AATTTGGTTCTTTTGTAAAAGATCTTTCCATTTTTCATAATCTGCTATATTAATTTCTAAAGCAAAATGAACAATTGAGGGTGGGGTAATAGCACCGTGTACAGGAAACATACTATTAGAATCGTTTAGTGTACTTTCAGGATTAAAAATTAAAAGCATACTTTTTCCTGCCTTTATAAACACATGTCTTCCATTTTCTTCGGATACAAAGTCCAAGCCCAACTTATTAATGTAAAAATTTTTCATTTCTTTTAATTTAGACGAATAGATACATGTTTCAACTATCTTTGTAAATTTCATTCATTTGTTATTTTTCATTTTGAATAAATTAATGTATCTACGTTTCTTAACTATAAAAGAATGCAAACGTGTTTCAAAACCTATCTTACTCAAGAATATACATCCAACTAATTAATCAAATAGATTGATATCTAATATGAATTGGTTATTGATTGTATATTTTAAATATCAATCGCACACTTACAAAAAAACTCTATAATCATCAAGGATACAATACTGAATTATTGCTTTCTTATTTCTTTCAAATATGTTTTACATTTATCAGAAATATAATTTGCACTTCTAGCAGTATTATCAAGTACTGAGTTTAATAAACATAATTAATTTAAACTAGTTAGAGCTTTATTCTCACCCTGAATAATAAGATCTTTAATTGTATTAACGGAAAAGTCAGCGTTTTGTAATGAATATGGGGTTTCAATATTTTCTCTACTAATTCTTTTGATCTTTAGGATTTTTGCACCATATTTTTCTACCAATAATTTATGTTCCTTTTCAACATATTTAATTATATCTTTATCTATTTTAGAATGATCGTGTTCCTCAAAAATATCATATAATGTTTCTATTAAATTTATATGTCTGGTTATGAGTCTAGACATTTTGCCTAGACTCTGATCCTTATCAGTGAACATTATATCTTTGGCTCTAGATTGAACTTCATTCATATTTGATGGAAGCTTATCGATTTTTTTAGGATAATTTTCGATGACAAATATATTTTTATCGTTACTAGGAGAAGCCATCATAACTTCTCGTATTGGAGTATTACTTAACAAAGATCCATCCCACGTATATACTCCGTCATTTACCTCTATCCAAGGGAATCCATATTGAGGATATCCAATTGTAGCTAAGAGATGTTTCATCTGTATCTGTGTTTTGTAACTGTCAAATATTACTGGTTCAGCTGAAAGTACATCAACAGCGGTAATGATAAGTCGTATTGTATTATCGGAACCATCATTATCATTAATTTTTTTTGGCTTTGCATCCGGAGACAGTTTTTTAAAATCTATGTATTTTTCCAATGTTTTTTCTAGTAAAGTATTATCATATATATAAGTCCAATTATATGGCAACATACTATACTCAAAATTATTCGAAGAATTATAATTATACTTTTTCCAATTAAACCATCGAGGAACAAAGAATTTTGGAACGCCAAAAAATGCTGCATTTAATGATGCTGAAGAGGATCTCTTGAAATTAATCTGATTGTTTTGATAATCATAATCAAAAGAAAAAATATCTGGTATGATATTATAACTACTTTCTGCAATCTCTATCCAAAAATCTTCTAAATCTTTTGCAGGATTATCATTTTTACTTCCAGCAGTTATCGCTCCGTTAATTGCTCCTATTGATGTTCCAGCTATTATGTCAAATTTTATATCTTTTTTTGCAAAGGTTTTACAAGCTCCACATGCGAAAGCACCAAGTGACCCCCCACCTTGTAATATTAATACATTTTCAATATCTTTTACATGCGTGTGTCTATACATTGTTTTGAATTTATTAAGAAAAGAACTCTTAATATTTGCTTTTTCGAAAAATACCAAAAATGTCTTTTCTTTTATATTTGAGATAGAGATTTCGCAGATAGCTGAAATTAAGAATTAATACCAACACTTTTTAGGTGTGATTATCCTCTACTGTAAATCCAAAATATACTCAATATTATAAACATGTAAACAATCAATTTTAAAAATTAGTAATTTACAATATTCTCATTGTTTTAAAAGTATCATTATTATTATTATTCAGAGATCAATTCTTATTAACGATAAAGAAAATCTTGTTGAAATAAAATAAAATAAAAATTAGAATAAATTTAGTCTCCTACCCCACTGGCTAATTACCAATTTGAGCTATTAGTCTTAAACAGTACTATATTTAATAATATTCACCTCCTTATCTTCAATGAAGTTGTATCCAATGTAGAACATAATAAATGACTAACCTATCACTTGTCACATCACCTTAATAAAATATGATAAGCCATGAGTAAATTTGGTCAAAGAAATAAGGAATAATTTATATATTTTACATTTTTACATATTTTAGGCTAAATATGAAAATAAATAATGTTTATTACTCTATTATACTATTATTTATTACTATATTTCCTATAATAGCATTCGCAGAAGAAAAATCTAGTATTAGTAATTACACTTCCCCATCATCATCATCATCATCATCATCAAATAATACCAACGTTGATTTTGCAACTAATATAGAATTTATTAAAAGTAATTTATCTGCTGCAATTTCAAATAAACAAGCAGGAAATAATGAAATTACACAGACACATACATTTCCTCCGAGATCTGAAATATATACATTAATTAGAGATCAATTATCATCTGCAGATAATGAATTAAATAAAACTTTAATTGATTCACTAAAAAATCTAACATCCATAGTTATTAAATCGACACCGGCTGAACTTGCTGATTCTGCAGCTTCTGTAGAGAGTTTACTAAATAAAGCAAAAATTATAGTTATACCAGAAAATGAAATTGGTGATATTAAATTTAATATGAGCACTTTGATTAATTTACTTAAAACTGCTGAATTTGAATATTATATAGGAATAGCAAATGGTACAATTACAAACATTTCAGAATACCAAAATCCTCACGGATTTGTTTCATCTGCTAATGAGTTATTGAATAAAACAACAAATAGTTTAAATCATACACTGGTTAGTAATTTGAGTAAAATTTTACTTCAAGAACTACATTAAAGACTTATTTATCAATCTTTAACTCTTTTTATGGAAAATATGTATGTTACTTTATCGTCAAATGTAACTTATTACAATTTAAAAGAGTATACATTGACATTACATGCCTGTATAATATGTATAATATCATATGAACCTAACATTTTCAAATTTGAAAAATATGATTATAATTTGGAGCTTAGTGTCGTGGACTAATACATTTAACTATTTAATAGTTAATTATATATAATTAATAAATATAATAAATATTTTAGGAACTTAATCATGAAAGTTCGAGTATATTTCTCTAAAGAACCTGAGTCTGAGTTGTTTATTAGAACTAACAAAATTAGTAACCAAGCACTTATTACTCTCTATGATCTAGTCTGGGAATCAGAATTTAAGAATATCTTAAATGTAGGTAAAATTTGGCTTAAATTTAAAGAAGAAAGAAAACCTTTTGGAATACCTCTTAGGGAAAAGAGAGATCATATCCAAATAGCCCCTGGAGACATTATTCAGATAGCTGAGAATTACTATGTAGTTGATATTGTTGGAGTAAAAAAAATAACAATAACTAACTAACTTATTTAGTTGTCTATATAATAAAAATATATTGTTTGGTCTTCAATAATGATTATTGTTCAAGTCGACTATTATAACATCTCAGCAATCTAAAAGATAATAATTTATTTATCATTGGCCTATTGACATAGTCTGCCCCTTAAATTTCTTAATAATATTTGTATATATATGTAGAATTTTTTTATAACTTGTGAATATTTAAAAGTCGTTGTACTGTAGTGATAGACTTGTCATATGTTAATAAGAATTGGTTACATTTTGATTAGGCTATAACATATATTTGTCATAATTCATAAAGTAATAAGATATTTTTCAATCTCCCCATAGCCTTCCCTATTGATGGTCCTTAGTAGCGATGGTTTTTAAATAGATTAGACTACAAGAACAAAGAATAAAGTAATTATATTTATTATATAGTCTAAAAATAATGGACAAATAATATATAAAATTTATCAGAATATTTATTATCTAACTTATATATAGTACCATACAACAACAATTACAATGGAAAACGATAAGGATATAAAAATTGAAACAGATGAAGAAGTAGGATTGGATGATAAAATAAAGGCAGGAGCAAGAGCATTAGGTAAAAAGATTGAAGATCCTGATAAAGATACTGGTGCAGAATACGAAACAGAAAAAACTAAAGAAAGAGTTGTTGATTGAATATACTATTCAATCCATTCAACATATTATTTTTAATCGATAGTAATATAGTAATGTAAATTTTTTTTTATTGCAATAAATGTTAATACTCTACTAATTTCAATGTAAATTCATAATTCCAATTGTTGATTCATAGGTTGAGGGTATTATATTTTGTAATTCGAATCTCATTCTTATATGTTGGATCTTTAAAGGTTCAAAAAAAATAATTATGGCAAATTATAGTTACTATCGAGCCGCCAAGGTATTGGGTTTGTCAAGGTGTTTTATTAGTCGTTTTTCACATTCACTTCCTTCTGGAGGGTTTAAGTCTTGTCCTATTACACACGCATGAAATCTATCTCCTATTTGTATTGGACCCATATCGGTATCTCTGTCAAATGCAAATGTTCTTTCAATTGTATATCCACTAATTTTGCTAAATTCTTCTTGAACATTATCAATAACTGCTGATTTAATTTGGCCTTTAAGCATAGCCATAACTTTTATTTTTTTAGCATCCTTTTTGTCTTCCATTGGAACTAATATTTTTACCTTAACCGGTTTGTTACTGCTATCTTTATTACCACTATTTGCAGTATCCTTTTTAAGATTAGATACATCATTACTAGCCTTGGTTGTATCATTAGCAAGTGTAGCAAAGGATGTTACTTGTGGTTTTGAATATAAATTATAATATGTAGAAGTTTTTTTATAAACTTGAGAAGTTGCTTTAAATAAGCTTATCTGTGTGGGACTAGTAGTAGATTGTATATCACCTTCATTACAGTCAAAATATTCGCCAACCCCTTGTTTGTGAGAAGTAACTTTTGTATCAGCATTTTTAACATGATAAGCACACACAAAAAATTCATCTGGTTTGCCAGCATTTACTATTTCATTTTCTTTATCCATTGAGAATTTAACTTTTAATTGCTTGGTTGATTCCTTTATTTTATCTAAAGGAATATTTTTGACAAAATCCTCACCATTAATAACACCAACTACTTTAATCAATCCATTTTTTTCAGTATTTTTTAAATTTATGTTGGCTACAACAACTAACTTATCATCATCGTGCTTAGCTTGTTTATTATCATTTGTAATTTTTGAGAGAATTTCAGATTCTTGTGCCATAACCGTTCCTAGAAAAGAAAAGGTGACGTTTAGGGTGACAAGAACTAAAATTCCTAGAAATAAAATTCCTAAATTTCTTAGCATATACTCTCATTGAAATTTTTCAATTTATTAATTTTGAAAATATTTTATTTAAAATAAAGATTTAATATAGTAGTTGATTATTTTTATATAATATAGATCTATTTTTATTTGGTTTAGAGTTTTTTTGTCCTTTTTAGGTCAATTTTATTCAAGCTCATATCCTACATTATACAAGTGATTGATATACGTGGTTCGGTAGATTTTTATATTAATATATAGGAGTTACCAATACTTCCAATATACTATCACTATCAATAGGAAATTTCAACATATTATGTAACTTCAAATATAGCATATAACTAATTTGACTTAGCTTTTATTATCTTTTGTTATTTTAAATTCATCTGAAATTTTTTGTTTCTTTCCATTTTCAATAAATTGACCAGAAAGAGGGGTTTGATCATTTTCTATTTCAATATTTAGTATTCCAAATTCACCAGCTATTCCTTGCGCTGAATAATCATTTAACGAAGACAGTTGCATATCATGTGCTCCTCCAGTTCCTACAGTTAAAAAGATAGTTCCCATTGGATTTTTATATAGATTCGGATTCGTATCTTGTACTATTGGTTCGTCTTCATCATCCTGGTTAAAAGTAATTGGATACGTTCTTTCGTAGACATGAAGATGACCTTGTAAAGCCAAATCTACTTTATATTTATCAAAAAGAGGATGATATGTTTCTCTAAAATCTGTTTCCTCTGGAAGACCACTTCCAGATCCATAGATAAATTGATGGTAAAATACTATTATCCAGTCTATAAATGGATCTTTAGAATATTTTTCAAGATCTTGTATTGCAAATTTATATTGTTCAGACTCTTCATCAAAATCGGTTTCCGTTGATAATGCTAAAAAGTGAATATTTTTTTGATTAAAGGAATAGTATTGGTTTTCTAAACCAAAATAATCCATATAATCATCTTCATCTTCATGGTTTCCCATCACAATTTTGGTTTTATCTGCTATCGGTTCTATTAAGTCAAACCAGCAATCTGGATCTCCACTATATGAGAAATCACCAAGAGCTAAAACAATTTCTGGATCCTGTTTAATAATATTATCTACTGTATCTTCTGTCTCAGAAGTACAATCCCAATCTCCAACGGCTACAAAATTAAAAACTGATTTTCCCTCCTTATTATTAGCAGATTCATCTTCTTTTGTTTCTTTAGAATCTTTATTGTTTTTTTCGTCTTGTTTTTTTACATTATCTTTCTCATCAGTTTCAATTGCATAAGAATTTTGTAAAAAATTTAGGCTAAAAAGATTGTATCCATTATTACTATTATTATCTACTTCTCCAGGTAAATTACTAGTAAATGAGATACTAGAAAATAATATAGGAAGTATAAGAATATGTACTAAAAAATAATTACAATATTTCAATTACACACATAATTGATCGTCTATTACTTTTAATAATTTGTACTGCTTTTTATTGATAAAATGAATGGAAAAATAATCCATAAGATTTAGTTGATTCTTTTAACTATCTGTAGTTGTTTAAATAAAAGAACTACTAAGATAGATTAAAAATGATCTTATTATTTGACATTTACTAATAAATTCTCGATATTTCAAATTTATTATTTCTACTATTACATTTATGAATAAATTTTTAATCACAAGTTAACAACATAACTTTTTTACGTCTTACCCTCTTAGTATAAAATATTTATATAATGTAATCTGTCCAAAATCTTGATTTTATCAATTTCACCATATTAGCTTTTTAGACAACCTATTCATTTGATCCTTTTTCCTCAGACCAATATAATTTAGTATTCTTCCCACACTCATTACATTTATGAGTTGTTTCAATATCATCTCTATTAATTTTATATTTATTTGCTTTTATATGTATATCATCAGGTTTTATAGGATTATACTCAACTCCACAGAAAACACAACTAAAAGATCTGTTTGTATTAGATGACATAATATTTATAGATGACATACTTAATCTAAATTTTATCATTGTAGTTTTTTTTAATAATTTATATAATGTAGGAAGGGGTTTCAAAAAAAAATTATCGTTATTATACTTTAGATTTTATAATATTGTTAATAGAATCAAATTTTTAAAACGAATTGTTTGTCCTCATTACTCTTATATAATTCTAAAATCTATCTAATACGTGCATTTTTGGAAAAGCAGCTCCCCTCAAAGACCTATGATACTTAGTAGAAAAATAACTGTTGTAACAGGAGCTATTATGATTTTCATTGTAATTATTGACTTGTTGATGACTCGTCAGATTTTACCCTATACGAACGATATGGAAATCATCATGTTCGTTTTGACTATTGCTATTGGATACGGTATAGGATCCTGGATACTTTTAAAATACACTACACAAATAAGCAAGAAGATTAGAGCCAAATCTCGTTTTATTAATATCATGCACTGGACAGTAATTGTAATTCAATTTACTTTATTAGGAATACTTTTGTTAATTCTTTTTAGTAACACTAGCCATCTTTTTTTGTCTCCCACAGTTTTTGCTATTAGTTCTATAGCATCGAGCATTGTCATAGGTCTCATAGCATTCAAATTCTTTTCCTGGTTTAAATTAAGTAATAAGAAGAATCTGTTAATTTTAGTTTATGGTATTGCAGCATTAACACTTGGTTCATCAATATTAGAAGATGCTGGGACTAAATTGCTATTGGTAGAGGTAGTACAAGAAAAATCACCTCTAGGAGCAACAGTTGAATCATCATTTTTATATAAACCATCTGAGAAATATGATGGAGAAATAATATACAAGATAGTAAATTCAGAGACTACTACTCTCTATATAATACCAAATTCGAGTCTTGCATTATATAATCTACTAAATTCTACTGTCCTTCCTATAGCATTTGGATTTAGATGGGTTGCGTCTACTACACTTTTACGTAATCTTTATCAGAGAGTAGGCAAACTCCCATTGTTACTTTGGATCATTTTTTCTCTTCCATTGATATTTTATTTGATTGGAAAGGCTCCGGGTTTTTTTTCTGGTGAAGGTTTATCACAAGTAGATGAACAATATCGCTATTTCTTTAGACTTTTA
>DASVEV010000045.1:0-12600 GCA_036380415.1 Nitrososphaeraceae archaeon | reverse complement strand
AATATTCATTAAATACTATGTTTTTAAAAGAAATTTTCTTCTATTATTTATGATAATTTATAATTCTCTATAAATAAATTTGTTGAATTTTCTAACTTAAAAGAAAGTAAAAATATTGCAATGGCTCTTTTAATATGCCATTTCTTTGTCTCTAGTAAAATAATAGCAGCTTGTACTTACCAGTAGGATAATCATTCTAAACTTTTTAGTAAGCAAGGGCAAGGACATTTGTAATATTAGCAATCATCCTATTATCAACTACCTGTGATAATTTGAAAGCGATGAAAAAATATTTTGAACTGCAAAAGGTAGATAAACATGGGGAAAAAAGTCAGATAGATAAGTGCTGATTCTATATGGAGGACAAGATTGCAGAAGTTCACAAAAACCTACAAAAAAAAGATAAACAAGACAAAACTCAGGTTCAACTTCAACTGAATCGTAGATAAAAACATACCGAAAAAACACAAATAACTCTAGTCAATATTCATTCTGAATTTAAAGGTCAAGCATGATCATTAAAAGATCTTAATTTCTATTCATCCATTAATAAACTCAATTATCTTCTGACTTGTCTTTTGAGGAAACCTTAAGAGGGTTTACTTTTCATTCTTGTATAAAATCTAAATGTCCCAGAGGTAGTACAATTCCTACAAAGTTTCCTCAACCTTTATCAAAAACTTAAATTTGGCAAAGGTGTAAAAGTTTTTTGTTATCTTATTATAATCTATGTAATATGGAAAACAATTTACGAAATATTTAATTAAATGTATTAAACTGATATTTAATCATGGAGCTGCACCACCAAATAATATTAATTATATTTATTAACGTGATTTTCACATTATTAATATTCTCACCAGACAAATTTATCTATGCATTACCAGATTATGATATAACTCAAAATCAAAACCTGGAAAACAAACTGAATTTTAAATTATATGATATCACCCTTGAGAATACTTTTTATAATTCCAAGCTTCTTTCTTTTAAATTACCTACAGGTTGGGGTATCACACATGAAAATGAGCAATTAGATTTTTTACATCTGGATCTCTACCCTAAAAATGGCGATCAAGCTCAGATTTTGATTGTTTCTTCAAATTCTATGCTTTTGCCAGGTGTAGAAGAGTTACTCCCTTCTATGGTAGAATCAATGTTCAAACAGTCTGCAGGCGATGATAAAGATATTGTAAAAATACGATCTTTTGATATTGGCTATGTCATTGATGGTACAGAGATGACCACGGATCTTTACAAAGTATTGTTAGGAAATAACTCAGTGATGACCTTAGTAGTATATGGATTAATTGATTCTGATTCAATGTTTATAGCTTACTTTATGTCTCCTCAATATGACAAATATTTACCTGAATTCGAACTATTGATGAATAACATAAATTTTAAATAAAAGGCTAACTTAATATAAAAACCTATTTCTTATTCTAATTCATTAAAAGAGTTAGATTTTATCGTTCATAAATATATCTTTCAAAACGCTTAATAAAGACACTTAATTAAATTCCTTAGAGCTAAATATGTTTAATTTATTTGATAAATATAAACTTCATATCGTCAATTTAAAAGCATCATTCTTAGTTTCTATAATTATATTTTTTATGGCTGAATCTGGGATCTCCATAATATTTAGTGATTGTTGCCCAATTGTTCTTGTATCTGCAGATATAAACAACAACAATAACTCCTCTTTATCGTCTATTCTTAATAATTATACCTACACTTTTGTAGAACAAAAGACGGTTATGTCTCAACCCGCTCCTGTAAAGCATCAAGGCCAACCATCTCATGAGGTAGTATTTGCTCTTCCCTTAAGAGATGATGGAAAGGTTTGGTCTGGAACTGTAACATTTACTGCAAGTAAACCTATAGAGGTAGAAATTCTTCATACATATGCCCCAGAACAGAATCTAGACTCATTACATGGCCACCCCTATCATGCCTTATTACCAGGGAATAAGAGTATTGCCATTACTCATCTGAGAGATATAGTTGATGTACCTATAGAAATAAACGGTACTGGAATAAGTTCTAGTTCATTTAATTTTGTTGGAAATGCATTAGTTTTTCATAAAACAAATGGCGAACCATTTACTGTAACGTATACTATTGATGCAAAGGTTAAAGATATAGGTATAAATAACTAATTAAAAGATTAGTTAACATATTATTTTATTGAGGCCATCTAAAATTGATTATAGGGTAATTACTGACTTTTGGATATCATTTTTTAGACTGTTAAAAATAATTGAAGTCTTTGAATACTTGCTAACACATGATTACTAAATTAGGGAATTGTTATTAAAATAATCATTTGCTAATTTTTTATTCAAAATTATACTAAAGCATATTGCAGATACTTTTTTTCTCGTTAAATTGTGAAAGTAGATATAATAATTTGTTACTTATAGAAGAAACTAATTTTAGGGTTCGGTAGAATCCTTTAGAAATTCAATACATCTTTTTTATTGAATATAAAATTTATCCAAATGGAGTTTGTATTAGAATTATAGTTGCTTATTTCTTTGATTTAAGGCTATAATAAAATAATTGTTAAATTTAAGTAATTAATATTTTTTTTATTTAACAATTTTAAATTCATCTAATACCTCTCCCGTATTAGCATAATATCTTCCTAAAAGTACATTCCCTTGGTCAATTACATCGACGTTTAAAAATCCATATTGAGAATCCTCCTGATATACTACAAAAGGCTCTTGGTTAGAAAAATTATCAAAATCTATACCTCCAGTACCAACTATTATCTGAACCATTCCTTTCGAAGACGTATATTCTATTTTATCCTCTTCTTCAATAAGAGGTTGTGAGGAATTTATATCATTATAAAATAAAGGATATGTTCTCTGATAATTGTGAGCATGTCCACTAAATAGTAAATCTACACCATATTTTTCAAAAAGGGGATGGTAAGCATCTCTCAATTTTTTTATTGGTTCACAAGAGTCATGGTCCCCACAGAGAGAAGAATATAACTGTCTATGACTCATTACAATAATCCACTTTATTGCCGGATTTTTGGATGCAATAGATAAATCATTTTCAACAAATCGATAGTGGTCTGTATTCTCTAGGTCTGAAAAGTCAGGATCTGAACCAGGAAGATAGGAAGATTCAGTATCCATCATCAAAATATGGATGTTATTATAGTCAAATGAATAATATGATTTATCTAATCCAAATTGTTTGAGATGTTGGTCTAAAAGAGTTGGTGACATAACATCATGATTGCCAATTACCGCTTTCATTCTATCCGATATTGGCTTAACTATAGATACCCAACAGTTTATATCTTTTCCATAAGAGGTATCCCCAAGACTGAAAACAAGTTCAGGTTTGTGACTTTGAATTAAATCCACAGTTTTTGCAGTATTTTTAGTACAACCCCAATCTCCAGCAAGTGCAAAATTAAAATCAGTCAGATTTATTGAATCTGTCAATTGTTTAGGGTTTGTATTATACAATTCATCTTCACTTTTAAATTGCTCCGAATAGTTTTCTCCTCCAGGAGATAAAGCGGATTTCCTGCCATAATCTTCAGGATTGAAAAACTGATCTTCAGGGACAACAAAAAATCCATCTTCTGCAAAGAGAACAAAATTTATGGAGAAGTGTGTAAGTACCATTAATAAAATTAAAAGAAAAATCAATAAGAGAGCATACATAGATAATATTCTTATATAAAAATAGATTGAAACCCTTTTTGAAGATTTGGTTGAATGTTATTAAATCATCTTATGGTCTTTTCTTCCATAACATTTTTTACTTATCATATATTTTCTTTATTTTCAATAACTTAATTCAACAGATATGTTGAGCAAATATTACCATATTCTAAAATATAGAAATGTTTGATAAAGGATATACAATATAAAGCTGCTAGAGTTACAGAGAGGAAAAAATTATATTAAAATTCCAGTAATAGGCGATGACTATGATTTTTTGGTAAGCGTATAATTGCAAATCAAGTATGAAACATAATGTTGCACCTAATGTAGGAACCCCTAATCTTTCCTTATAGGCTTTGTATAGTATATTATAATAGAGTATATAGTGAATAAACGCCTACAGATGATTCCAATAAGCATAAAATATTAGTAATTGAAATAGCAGTATATCTTAATAACACAAATTAATTTAATAGAGATATATCTTCATTAGCTTATGATTAACATAGATTATCACAAATATCCTCATCACTTAGTTTATTATCAGTACAGCTTCAAAAATACTATGGACTAATTAATTTATAATATACTATCAAATTATAGAAGGTGGATTGAATTTAAATATTAATACAAATGTTTGAATGGGTTGAGTTTTCATTTTATTATTTACAAGCACTATCTAATCTTGCACATACTTGTCCTATCTTAGACAAATCTGTTATTATTCTTTTTTCACAATCTGAATTTTGATCAGGAAATTCATCAGAAGTAACACATCCAAAAAACATATCTCCCGGTTCTATAAGACCAACTTCTGTATTTCTATCAAAAGTAAAGGGAATTGAAAGTCTTTCACTAATACTTTTTTTATCTCCTTTTCCTATCCCATTTTGTGCATCAATTTTCTTAATTTGATATTCACCTTTTATCATTGCTACCACATACATATCATTTATCTTTTTGTTATCATGTATAGGTACATCAATTCTTAATTTTACTTCTTTAGGAGTTTCTTTTGTAGTAGATGGATTATTAGTCTTGTAAAGTGCATTTGATTTACTAAACTTTTTAAGTGTATAGAATAGTTTAACTGTATCTTTATCAGTACTAGTTAAACTAATATTCCCTTCATCACAATCATATAATGTAAGATTTGAATCTGTGTTAGCAACATTCAATTTACCATCTATCATATACCCACATGCATAATATTCATCATCAAACATGACTTTGGAAACATCATTACTTTTATTAAATTTAAGATTAACAGTCAAAGAATTATCTTTTAAATTTATTTTGTCTTTAATCTCTTTTAAATTAATATAAATAGTCTGTCCTTCACCATTAAGATAACCCACTAATTTTAAGCGATCGTAGTTTTGAATATTAATATTATTCAAATTTATTTTTGTCTTAATAGCAGTAAAATCAACATTGTTCGTATCATTTTTATTAGTATCATCTTTTTTATCATTCTGAGCAGTTATAGAAATATTCTCATTATAAAATAGTAAGGTAGATAATAATACTAAAATAGAAAATAACCGTAATCCTAAAATAAATTTATCATTCTTCCATTTAAAACTCAATGATAAAAGATTGTTATAAAAATAATATAAACAATATGATTAAATTCACTATGGGTAATAGTAAATAAAATTTAACCTTTATATATCTACATAAATTCTTGTATAGTTTGGTTTTAAATTAAAAATGAGATTTGAGGATACTATATTAAAATTGTTGTGATTTAACCAATACAATAAACAATTTCATTTCATATTGTTTTGTTACTGTCACCAATAATTTAATCACTGGTTCGGTGAAATCCTATAGAAATTTCATTCCAATTCTATTTTACTATTGATTGTTAATATTATCATTGTTATTTTTTATTTTTGAAATCTTTTATTTTAAGATGTTAATTCAATTCAGTTAATTTATCTTTGGAATAAACATAAGCTATTTCATCTTTATTGTTTCTGCTTGTTTTGCCTTATCTATCTCTTGTTAGTCTTCCAATCTGCTACAATTACGTTAATAGCTCCGTCATTCTTTAACTTACCATCAACACCTCTGAAGCCAATATATCCAGAATGGTTATTTCCCCATTCAGATACTGTGTTATCAACAAATGGCTTGTATATTCCACTAGCCTTTTTAAATGGGGGAATTTCGAGTATAACATTCCGTTCAGTATAATTTGAAGGAAATGGTTCTGCTTTGTTTAGGCCAAATAAGCCCAATGGATTTTCCTTTTCTGTCTTTACGTATGCACTTCGAAGTAAATTGTCTTTAGGATTATATAGATTATAGAAGTTGTTTACTGTATTTTCAATGGCAGATCCAAATTGTGTATTTTTTGATGTTGCTCTATCGCTAATGGCTGCTCCTATAAGATGGATAGAAGTAATATTATATGCTGAATTGTTCTTCCATGTATTGTTATTATTTAATCCTAGCAAGGCACTTTCAACTACTTTTGCACCTAAAGAATGAGCAATTATTCTAATATTATGATTTGGACAATTGGTTCTAAAATCAGACAGGAATTTTGCTAGCTTTGGTCCATTCTGTTTTGCTATAGATTTAGCAATATTCCATCCTGAAGGATTTATAACAGTATTTGAATCCCAGCTAAAACCTACTACTGGGATATTATATTCATTCGAAATCAATGATAAATTGGTTCTATCTATTTGTTCTTTAGCAGCAATCTGTCTTGTCCATACTCCATGAATGTATACTGCTAATTCATTATTGCCAGAGCAAGGATTTCCATTTAATCCAGGAACATTAAAAGAGTCATAATCTTCTATATTATGAGACATATTTAGTTGGCCTGTCTCAAGGTTAAAGTGATTGCGAGACGATACTATTGTTAATTTCTTATTCAATATATTCAAAAGATTAGATGTAAAAGGTGGATGACTACGATGTCTCGCTAGTAAGTCCTTATAAGTAGACCAATTTTTCATACGTTGTAATTTGCAATATTCATTAAATATCTTTCTACAATTATAAAGCAAAAATACTTCTCAGTTTTGTCCTTTAAATGCAACTTTTGATTGAATTTGTGGAAGAAAAATGGTTTGCTCAATAAAAATCAGTAGTTGCTGCAGATAATGTTCTAACATATGAAAACTAAAGGCAAGCATTTTTAGATTATATTAGAAAATTCGGGCAGCTACAATAGGCATACAACAGAAGCTATTTTAGAATTTACCAAAGATGATAAAGATGCTCTTGAAGTGAGTATAACAGCAATATGGAAAGAGAAATTTGCTTAAATTGGAATTAGATTTTACCAAATGGGTTCTTTTTATATTAAGAAAAGTTGTGCAGGAGTGGATTCGTCCATGTAGTAGGGTTTTACTACATTGTATTTAGCTTTTATTATTAGAAACTTATTTTTTAAGTTGTTTGTTGAAATATTAATGTATGTGAATTAGTTGGAAATTTGCGGAGGGAGGAATACCCATTTAAATAATTACACTTAAAATTTTTAAAAAATTTATTTGAATTGATTTAAAAATAAAATTAAAGATTTATTATTTTTCTAAAATTGAAATTTTTGTATTACTGCTAGGTCAGAATTGTCAACGTATATTCAATCCATTAATTTGACTTTTTATATTAATAATATGATTCAATAGATAAACTGTATTAAGTCAACAAATCTGCAAACAAATCTTCATTCTTCATTGTCATACAAGATTTATTAGATTTGTCAAATCTTTATCGCAACTAGATTATCATACTCATAAATTCTTTGTTTTTAAGACAAACACGAAGGGAACTCCCTCTTCTCTTCCAAAACCATTAATTGCAAAATTTAGTATCATGGGCTAATTCTCGTTATTGTTTTTAATATTTTTATAATAAATCAGATTTAATGTTAAGCAAGTAAAAAATTTAGAATTTTAAATTGAGGATTCGTCATAATATAACATTTTTTTGATTAATTATATCTATTCTAGAATATAGTTATATCAGTGTTTATATATTTTAGACACCTAAAATTTATTATATACAATGAAGAATAATGAGCCTAGGATAGGTAAAATTGATGCTAACATAAACAGCGACTCTCCCCTCTTACTTACACAATATAGTTCTAAGGCATCACAATTAATTAAATCATTTACACGGAATATTCTATTCGTTATACTAATTCTATTTGTAATTGCAACAATGACAATTTTTGATTTACTTACGGATTTAGGGTTTCTTACTGTTTTACCTGACGAAACAATTGATTCAATGATAATTGTTGTATCTTTATTTCTTATTATATTTACTATTTTAATAGTAAGGCCTGTGTTTAGGTCACAAAGAATATTAGATAAATGGGCAAATCTCTTTGATAAAAACTCTATTAGAACTGGTATAATATTATCAATCAACAATAAGAGTAAAGAAGAAATCTTGGTCGCATTATCAGAAAATATCGAACAGATTGCAATACCATTACAAAACTATCTTTCAAAATCTGATAATAAGGAGTTTTATGATGTTAGTATTGACGATACAACTTTTGATATCTTAATCGATAAATCGAAAATTAAACCTATAGATTCAGATTCCTTAAAAAATACAATTCATGATTATGGAAGTATATTAATTAAAATTACAGAGGGTGTTATTGATAAAAATCTTACTCGAACTTTTATACAATCATTGCAAAAGTATAGAAAACAACAAGGAAACAAAATTGGATTAGCCATGATAATTGGAGAAAGTATTACTCAGGAGAGCTATGATTTAATTAATAAAATCAAAGATAAAATTATTAATGAAAATCTAATACTAATAGAAAAGCCTACTACAGATTCTGATTTAATGAATTTAAATAATATGTTAACTTAATCTATATTTTCGTTATTCATACTTCTGACAAAAGTTAAAAAATCTTTAATCCATTTTAAATAAGCATCAAATCCTTTTTCTGTAATTAGATAAAATTTTGCATTAGACGTATCGATTGATTTGATATAACCGTTTTGTTCTAGTTTATTCAAAATCAAGGAAATTCTATCGGGACGTTGTTGTTTAATTCCATTAATCTTTGTCATTATGTGATATTTGCTAATTGGTGTTTTTCTTGAATATAGGCAAAGATACTCTATTATGGATAACATAGTATATTCCGATGAGAATCTCTTTGCTTTTTCCAATCATTATATCTAATTTTTTAAAGTAAATAAGGCATGTTATTTTTAAAAAATATTATAGATTTTTTAAATGTTATTGAATTATCAGATATGGTTTATGTTTTTTTCATAATATTCTGCTGCTGTCTATTGCCTGTTTTAATTCTATATATCAAATACCCCGATATAGCAATTATAATTCCTTGTAATACTTTTGTTATCATGTCATATTTACCAATATAGAATTCTACACCTATAACAGGAACTCCCATCGTTCTAGAGGCAGCATATGTAATTATTAGTATCGTAGAAACGATTATTAGGATTGAATAAGGCAATATGCTTTTTAATTTTTTAACTAAAACCCATCCTAATAGACCTAAATAAATTATAGCTGAGCCTGCAAACAATGCAATTTCAATTTGAAGTTCTGGTATTTCACCTTCTAATCCTTCTGAAGCAAACTCTATTAAATGTACATATTCGTTCGATGCTAAGATAAAATATATTATTGAAGTAGATATGATTACTGCCGCAAGTATATATACAAGAATAAGCTGAAAATTCATTCTGTTGAGTCAGTTTAATAAAATAAAAATATTGATATAACAATATTCTGAACATTGTTAACTAAGTTACATTACCCTTTTTATATAATTTGATTTTGCTGATAATTATGTTATCATCTACAACAATAGTAATTGTGCTCGTAATGTCAACTATAATTAGTCTGTCAATTTTTACAATGACAAATTCAAATGTATTTGCTCAACAGAATAAATTTACAGAGGAATTAAATCTACTAAATCAAAGTATAACTGCATTAGAAAATCAAGATAAAAATGCAAAAAAGACACTATTTAATATTGAAGGTATAATGGAAGAAAAACTAAAAGATAATCCAGAAGCTGTAAATGCAGAAAAACGAGTAGAAGCTGCAATTAAAATGATAAGTGAAGACAACTTTCAAGCTGCACTTGACCATACAAAAGAAGCTATTAAAAGTTTGAGTAATTTGAATAATTAGTTTAAAGTACTCATGTCGGTAACATTAGTTTTTATTATTTCATAAACTACTACAGCATTAGTTTTGATTACATAAATACCACATTTTAACAATATACTACAAAATATATAATTAGCGAATTTCACATAGGAAAATGAGAGCGAAGGAATTCGATACCAATGGGACCTTTATAACGAAATTTGGTTCTCTAGGGAAACGTGATGGTCAATTCACAGACACAGAATACCTTGCACTAGATTCAGATGGAAATATTTATGTGTCTATTAAAAAGCCAATACTATCACAGTCTTCAAGTATGTAGGATAGTATCACATATTTTTTTTATGTTTATTTCTTATTTTACAATAATTATCTATAACAAACAACAAAATATATCATATCCTAATTTGAAAATATTTGATATAGATTTTAAAGGCTTGAACAAATTCTTTCTCTAAAATGTTTTATAAAAATAAAATTGTTTTAATTACTTTTTTTACTTTAATAGGATTATCTTTTCTACTTTCATTAAATTACGTGTCATCTATGGACGATAGATTTTTGTAATCTAGGAAGACGGGTACAACAATATTGAAGACCATAGCATAAACCCCTCTTTATCATCTTCTATTAATGTATAATTTCATACGGGTTCGGTGGAATGATGTGGAAATTTCAATACAATCAGATTTACTGTAATAATTAAAGATTTTTTATCTCCTTTTACATTAACAACAATACTAAGCCATAGATATTTTTCGACGCCTAACATTTTAGAGAATGATGTTCGATACGACAAATTTAATTAATTCATGAATTCGGTGTAATCGTATAAAAATTTCACACTCATCAAAGACCGCCATTTGATGAGTTAGACGATTACCTGTTGCTACTAGCCAATCCAAAATTGTTGTCCAGGTAATCAGCTATATCGTCGAATGTCGCACCAGAATCATTCAACTCTATCAGTAATTCTTTACTTATACCGGCGCGTTGCAATGCGACTAATGCAGCATATAATTTTCTTTCAGCATTAGTGATACATTTGCCATCCCACCCATAATAAGACATGATGAGACCCATAACACATCTTCCACCAAGTCCGTCGGTATATTGCTTTCTAATCTGCTTAAATTGTTTTCCATACATCCGGATTATTTGAGAAATGGATGCTTCTTGTTTTGACTCTTCACTAACAATTCTAAAATTGGGAACGGGGATTTGTCGCTCTATGTTCTTTGTTAATTCCTTTTTAAATCTATTTAGAACTTCAGAAACAGGTGATTCTTGATTTAATAATTGTTGTTGCTTAGCCATATATTGCCAATAAATAATCACAAACAAACTATTTAGAAGCTATGTAATGGGTTTCTTCCGAAAGGGTATTTGGTCGCCTTTTAGACGTTGTGTAGGAAACTATATTTCGGTGAAGGCTGTGGAAAGTTCGATACAATTCTTTTCTTTTATAACAAATGGATATTGTTTAATAGAATATGTGAAATAAAGAAATTTATTGAAACAGACAAGAATATGAATAATTTTTATGGTTTAGGCGCTATCATGTTAATAATTCCATTAATCATAACTATAACCGAGAATTCTATTCGAATATTTGTTCCAATGATTGGTTTACTACTTTTACTTTTTGGTTTTCCGATAATAAGTACTAAGAAAAATAAGAATATAGAAACTTAGATATGCAAATAAAATTGTCCATATAAGGAATATATAAAGAATAATACCGATACTGGTTCTAAAATAAGAGTTTATTATTTGGGAATAAAGAGAGTATAATATTTAAGATTTATTTTTAATGTATTTTAGTATGTATTTTTAAAAGATTTCACAAATTAAAAATAGAGGAAGTTAAGGTCTCAATGGTGGATTGTCAAAGCAATCCGCAATAATTGTCACATTTGCGGAAGTACTAGTTGCATTTGAATATGCAAGAAATATGTGCAATGCATTGGAGAAGTTCGAGCCCTGTGCATCATAGGGGTCAAATGCCAAATGATTGATATTACTAGCAAACTGTTCGGGAGTTTCAATACTATAACCTCCATTAATCAAAAAATCGCCTTCGTCACAAAAAGCAGCAGCACCACCATTTAGACCGTTAGGTATAACACTACCATTAGTAACTTGATATACGTTCGTACTATTCAAGAAAGTAATTCCTGCTGGGCTGTGTGAATCTAGTGAGTTGTAATTCTTGTCAGTAATTTTTCCTGATGCCAATACATTTGAAAAGAGATTCATGTTACTCATTGGTATTGCTGCTATAATTGATAATAATATCAATGAAGCCATTAAAAAAAGGCCAAAATTGTATGTTGACTTATACATATTTGTTAACTAACTTTCTAATTATATTTAGAATTGGGAGATTCATTCAGTAACATATACTATTGTTTAGATAGAGAATTATTATTTATTATACATTTTCGAATATTTCTTACTAATTCATTTCTAAACATATTATCATATTAAGTACTAATTAATTTTCTGTAACTATACTGAGAAATTAGTTTGATATCTGTACCTTTATACTGAAAAGTTAGTTCTGGTTTTAGTAATTTTTGTATCTTTTAAAGACATGTTATGCTCTGCTTATTATTATATAAAAAAGCTTTTATGATAAAACAATTTTGACTTTGGAATTTGCGGCGCCGAAAAAGGTTAAAAACAAAACTATGTTTCATTATTTTGTAGGATGATAAATTTAGATGGTGTGTTA
>DASVEV010000044.1:0-11314 GCA_036380415.1 Nitrososphaeraceae archaeon | reverse complement strand
AGTCTAACTTCAAGAAGGTTTTCTCGAATTTCTTTTAAGGAATCAGAAGTTACTTCAACTGAATATGCATAATTCAGTGCAAAAAAACCAAAGGTCCCATTTGTCAACATTGATAGGATACTAGCAGCAAAAATATTAATCACCAAAACTAATGCAAGGTTTATCATTTTCGAAACTCTATAAACCTAAAATACTATTTATAATATTGCATTGATACAGCAGAAGCTCATCAGATGATACAAATTTTCAGTTTTTCAATTGTAATTAATATGATTTATATGATTAATATATGAGGATCACCGAAATCTAATAGAATCAATTAATTTTGTTACCTCTCTGAGGTTCTTAAAGTATCCTTCACTATTAGCAATGTATTCTATTTCATAAACCTTATCACCCCTCAAAATCCAAATATTTAAACCATTCCTTTTATCTTTAGATGATTCATTTGAGGTATAGGCATCTTCTATTGAATATTCGACCTTCCATGCAGGAATATTTTCCCTTCCAATATATTTTATATTATTAGTAAAAAGATTTATTTTGAAATCCGGAAAAAGATTTCGTAAATCTTCATTTTTTATCTTGGCAAATTCTTTGATTGAAACATTCTTAAATTTCAAGTCATATAATGTGATACTCAGAAGAGGGGGAAAGTATGGATAAAAATCATTAAAATAATTTTTGATTTGTTTATTTTTGTGTTGATTGAAAAGTTCAGAATCTTTTAATTCGAAAGAGATTACCTTATCATAAGACAGAAATTGATCAATAAATTCTAATAATTTCCAATTAGCTGGATATTTAAAAACAAAATCAATTTGGGAATTTTCATAGGTATAGTAAAGTGTTCCATTCGAGTATTCAAAATTTTTAGTCTCAGGATTTATGTCTAATTGCTCATATGATATATCTTGATACATATAAAAACTGATTAAGAATAATAAACATATAAGAGTGATTAAGAACTGATAACACATTCTACCCTCAAATCTAGGACCTTTCATAACTCAAGATATTATATCTCTTACATATATAATTAAAACAAAGAATTCTATATATTTATCTTCATAAATTAGACTGTCTGATTGAAGCTATATTTTGTCATTCGAAAAAATTGTATAACTAGTAAACAATATTTCAAATAGATAGGAATGACAAGGTTTTTTGATGATTAAACAATAATTTTATTCAAGATGAAGGTAACTTTTTTCAAGAAAGTGGAAACAATTCTTTGTTACTAGCCAGAATAATAAAACAATTATTCATTTTCTAGTTAAAAGAAAGTTTTCTTTTTTACCTTAATTGAACTCAAACCATATTTCAGAAATATATCTGTCCTAAGAATCGTCTAATATCTTTATGAATGTGGATATGTTGACTACATTAATAATAATACCGGAAATAGTTTGTAGCATAATTTTTATAAATTTTCTTCCAATTGTTCTAATATATACCAGCAAACAAATCATGAAATGAATTCCTCCAATGGTAGAGCATAAAATAACCAAAAAAGGTCAAGAATTAGTCATCTATATCGATTGTAAAATCTTATGCAACTTTTGTGCCACCACTATCATTAATAATAATTGTTGCTAAGAAGATAACTTGGCTGTGATTGCATGTCTATTGATGGTAGTTGTTGTTGTATGATTATTGATGGTAATTGTTGTGTAAGCATTTCTGGGGCTTGAGCTGGCTTTTGATCTGATGCCGGAGGATTACCAGGGGTTATGGTAAATTCATCCCATACCTTTCCTTCATTTGATACCATCTTACAGCTTATTGTTGCGTTATTAACATCACAATGTAAAGCTCCATTACTTCTGACGTATTGTTTTGGTGGAGAACCAGATTCACCTGAATCTTGGTGTGGATTAGCTCCTCCATTTCCAACAGTCACATAAATGAAATCTGTTCCTGAAACTGCATTCATTCTAGCGTAAAAGTGGTTATGCCCTCCCAATATCATTCTGATTTTATCATATTTTTTAAACACATCGAAATATCCTCTATCAGCATCTGGTTTCAATGAGTTTCCTGGAGTTGGAGTGAATACTGTCTTGTGACCAAAAGGAATAATGTGGTCTACAGTTGGGTCTGCCTGTGCTTTTGCTAATAATGGATCAACGGTTGATGGATCATTGTTTTCGGTGTCAAAAGCAACAAAAGCAACATTACCTACTTTCTTAATAAATTCCCATTTACCTCCATTGAGTGGCCATAAATTAAGGAAATCATCATTTGGGTCATCATGATTACCAACAGCTCCAATAACATTGAGATTGTTAAGAGCATCCATGTTTTTAGACCACCACTGTGCAGCATTTCCATTATATGAAAAATCACCAAGTATCAAAACAACCTCTGGATTGTTTGCTGCCATGTTTTCATCAGTGTTAGTATTATCTCTAAAGTCACCAGCTGCTGTAAAGTGGAAGGGGGTGTCAGTTTGAGGTGGTGTATTTGGAACACATTGTTGTGTTGATTGGTCTAAGTGCTGACCCGCTTGACATTGAGTTGGTGGTGGTGGTGGTGGTGTATTTGGAACACATTGTTGTGTTGATTGGTCTAAGTGCTGACCCGCTTGACATTGAGTTGGTGGTGGTGGTGGTGGTGGTGGTGGTATATTTGTAACACATTCCTGTATTGTTTGGTCAAAGTGCTGACCCGCTGGACATTGAGTTGGTGGTGGTGGTGGTATATTTGTAACACATTCCTGTATTGTTTGGTCAAAGTGCTGACCCGCTGGACATTGAGTTGGTAGTGGTGGCGTCTGCTCTCCTCCTCCACCAGTTTGTGGTGGGAATGGTGCTGTTGCTGTTGCGTCATCATTGAGAGTAATTATACAAGTTTTAACCTCTCCAGGTTTAATGTCTCCTTGGCATTGATTTTGTTGGGAGACTTGATATCCTTGGGCATTACTTATAGATAGTGAATAATTACCCTCTTGCATAGAAAGAATTTTGATTTCAGGAGCTGGAACAGCTTGAACTGAAGCAAGAATAAATGATTTTCCTACTATCTTTCCTAATATGTTTACTGTAAAATCTGATGCGACTTGTGTACCTCCATTATCATTAATAATAATTGTTGCTAAGATAAGATAACCTGGTTGTGATTGCGTATTTGTTGATGGTAGCTGTTGAGTAATTGTAGGATGTGCAGAATAGTCCATTTGCGAAAAACTAATAATTGGTAATGAAGTAGCAAACAATGATAAAAAAAGCAACGTGATATATTTCATAGTTATTAAATCCACTTTTAAAAGTAATTCAAATGTATATTTGGGCTGGGTTACATAATCAAATAAGAATTATTCTGAATAATTAATATTATTATTTATATTAAAAAACTTTAATTTCTTTTCTATAGTTGATATTTATATAAAATATATTAGAATATCAGATGTGTTAAATTAAGAAAATAGATTTAACCCCTCTTATAAATATATAGGAGGTCCTTGTATCTAAACCGCTATACAATAGGGGAGTCAATCCCACTGGCTCTATTGTGATATTAGTTTTCAAATTGGATTGAGTTAAAAATAAAAAATTAAGGTAAATCAATATAGAATTGAAAATAATTTAAGAAAGGTTTGATGAATCTAATGCATACTAATTATTTGTTTATGCAGTTGAATCTAAAAGGAGATACTTATCTTTCTTATAAATTTGGAAAATAATTTCTTTTCTCAAAAATCTTGAAAAGAGCCGTTCATACAGTCAAATATTTGTTTATTCTTTTCCCAAATTCATGGTGCCATTGTCTAATGGTGCAAAGGCTAGATATTCTTGATTGTTTTGGCTATTATTGAAATTTTCTTTAATTACTATTTCACAAGTAGATTGAGATTTATCTCCTTGAGTTGAATTGAAATTCAAAACTACATCTATTCCTTCTCCACAATTAAAGTTGTCTGTACTCCTACTACCAACGAGCAAATCGTTACCTTCTTCACCATAAAAATTGTTTAGTTCATCTGAATTTCTTGGACCGAAATCGCGAAGCCAATCATCCCCGAGACCACCATAAATATCATCACTACCATTATAGCCCATTAAAATGTCATCACCTGCTCCTCCTATCAAGACATCTTTTCCATGATCATTAATATTAAATACATCACTGGATGTATCGCCAATAATTGTATCCGAACCTTCAGCACCTAAAATAACATCGTCGCCTGCCATACCTCGTAAATAATCATTTCCAGTCCATCCATAAATTATATTATTATTGTCATTTCCTGTAATTTGGTCATCTCCTTCATCACCATTACAGACTAAAATATTTTCATCACACCAGTATTTTATCCCATATACATTATTTTCTACTACTAGTCCAATTTGGAATGAAAAAATTATTGTTAATAATAATGGCATATTTTTAAAATTTTTTATAGTCATTTTCTATTCTTTAGATGAGTAAACTATTAAGATTTTCTATATAATAAACATCATATTTTTTTATAAGAGTATATACTTCCGATATGTAATATATTTTAAAATGAAGGACCAAATAATAGGTCAAATTTGTTCCACATCCCACTTGCCCCCTTGTGATATTAGTTCTCTTATTGGATGCACTCGAAAAATAAAAAAAAGGTGAACCAAAAAATAAATAGAAAAAATAGAACAAAGTTAGAAGAATTTAATGTATCTTTGCTATTTGTATATGTAACTAAATCACATGTTACAAGAGGTTACTATTTGAGAAGAATGAGAATAACCACATTAATTTGGTCCTAATTAGATATTCATGCTAATATGTATAAAACAATTAATTCATTACTAATAGCATGAAACGAGTGAGGGATTTTTTTTGGAATATAAATTATTTTTCCAGAATTAACTTCATTTTTAATTCCATCTATATATATTGTTCCGCTGCCGCTTATGACGTAATAAATTTCATCTGAGGTGTGAGGTTGTTGAGTGTCTTCTTGATCTTTCTTCAAGTTAATTATCCCAACTTCCATAGTTGGCGTATCCATTATACCAATAAAATATCTAGATTTAGGAAAATTTGACAAAAATTTATTTATATCAAAAATTTGAGAATGAGGCATCTATTAAAAAAATATAATATACATATAAAATTTTTTCTATTAAATTGTAATAAAAGTATCAGAGAATTTGGACTTAAACTAAAATTATTTATATTTGATTCATAATTTTGATAAAATGCTTTATATCGCTATTTTGAATTTCGTTTTTTTATGTCTAAAAAACCGGTATCAATAATAGTAAAATTTATTTCATTGTTGATATATCAAGATATTTGAGTCCATTTTTGGAATCAATATCATAGGGGATCATCATCCACGGTCAGCAATACTGGTTTCGTATCTAATTATACACTCCTTCCATACAGGTATCTATAAATGATCAGATAATAAAATTTTACCTAATATCGGTTCTATTATGCAAACGATAATGAACAACAGAGGTCACATAATATAGAGAACAATACGGGGATTGAAAAATACCATATACAGAAATATTATACCAATGGTACATATATAACAAGCTGAAGAGAGAAAGGAGATGGCATGGACAATTTTTTACATGTCCATGGCTTAGCAGTAGATTATACTAGATATCATAATTAGAGAACGAATTACGACACACTCAATAAGTTATAATATAAGTAATAGTGTCAATATAAAAAAATTGTATTTGATTAACTCTATCTTTTATTATATTTACAATATTATCATTTATTTAACAAGGTAGAAAGGTTTGGATTCTTGCATTACCTCTGTCTACAACATAAACAGTTCCTTTATCATCTTTTTCGTTAAATGCAACATGTTCTGGTTGCTGAAATTCACCATTACTTATGCCTAATTTACCAAATTGCGTTAGAAAGTTCCCATCATTATCAAATACTTGAACACGAGGATTGTTTGCTCCATCAGTTATAAACACATTGTCATCTTTATCAACTTTTAAATGTTCTAAAGGTAATGTAAATTGGCCAGGTCCAGTACCTTCGGATCCCCATTGTTTGATAAATTTACCGTCATTAGTAAATTTTTGAATTCGTGCATTATTTAACTCGTTGATGAGGATGTTTCCATCAGAATCTACTCCGATCCCGTGAGGATGATCAAATTGGCCCGGTCCTGATCCCACCTGACCGTAATGTGAAACATATTTAAAGTTTTTATCAAATTTAATAATTCTATTATGTCCTGTATCTGTCACATAAAAGTTTCCTTCTTTGTCAATTGCCATAGCTTCTGGACTAGCAAATTGTTTCAATTTTTCTTCTTTTGAAGGTTTTTTATCTTTTTTATCAGCTTTTGCTATATCATCATTGCTTGTGATAAACCCACCATCATAAGAGTATAACGCTCCTAATGGAGTTCCATCTGTAGATACTTTTTGAACACGATCATTTCCTCTGTCTAAAACATAAATGTTGTCATTTGAATCAATTGCCATACTATAAGGGCTTTTAAATTGTCCTAATTCTTCACCTTTCTCTCCAAACTGGGAAATAAATTTACCATCAGGTGAAAACTTTTGGAAATTATTTAGTTCTCGATCATTAACATATAAAAAACCTTTTGAATCAAAGACAATATCATGAGGTCGATTAAATTGGCCATCTCCTGTACCTAATGATCCAAATTGAGAGTCATAACAAAATTTCACATCCTTATTCGCCTCAGGTTTTATAAGACTATCTTTTGTTGCAGCAGTTTCAGTAGCATTAGCTTTTGTTGCAGCAGTTTCAGTAGCATTAGCTTTGGTAGGAGTAGAAATTATAATTTCAGTATTATTAGTGTCTAATTGCTGCCCATTAACTAGAGAGACCTTTTGATCAAATGTAGTTATTATGAATGTCGCTAGCAATAAATTTAAAGCAGATAAGAATAAAAGATAAGTTCTTTTCACAACATAACAATCATTTGAAATAACATATAAAACTTTCTAAGTCTGATATTAAAGTATTGGTCTTATATTTAAATAGTAATCGACTTATTAGTTACATAATTGTACTAACAATTAATGTATTAGTTACATAATTGTATTAACAGTTAATGTATTAGTTACATAATTGTATTAGAGAATAAAATCTATGTAAAATTGTTATTCCATATGTGTATTTTTCTAAATTTTCTATATTATATTATTCTTTTTCACCTCAATTTTACCACTTAAAAATCAATACCCATTTACGATATCAAATGATTCAAGAATCAGAAATTTAATGATTATTGTGACATCTAACTTTTAGGTTCATTAATAAAAAATACCTAACAATTGGTATGAATTTGGGTTGGATCAATATATCAAAATTATATACTAGTATAATAACACTCAATGTATGGAAAGAATCCGAATTCTTTTTACTATGTTAGCCTCGATAATTCTTCTTTCTGTTGTCTCCTTTTCTTATATGGATATCGTCGATTCAGTCAATGCTCAATCTAATACCTCGTCTGACCCTAAACAACTTCTTAGAGATTTTGAAACAGCAAAAGAGACCATTCAAAATAAGATTCAAATAAATTTTGATCAATTAATAAATGAAATAAAAATACAACTAGATTTTAATTCTTTAGATTCTTATTTATCACAGGCATCCCAAGATTTCATAAATGGAAAAGTGTCTGAAGGAATATCAGAATTAGAAAAGGCCAATAGAGAATTGAAAAATTCTAGTATGACTATCATAAATGCAGGTGATGAAATTGTTTCAATTTCAAAAGATAACTCAACACTTATGGCTGACGGTACAAAAGAGATTTTAGGACATTTCGGAAAAATTCTTAAAGATTTGGGAACTAACGTAGATAATTCTATGATCCAACTAAAATATTAATTGATGTTCAAAATAGTAATAAAACTGTTATATCTGAAAATCATATGGTAGATAAAATATTAAGATCTATTAATAATACACCAGAGATTGAAAAAAACATATTTTGAATTTATTAATAAAGGAGAATGCCAAACTATAGATAAATAGTAAATTTTTTTAGATATGAATAAAAAATCAAAATAATATTTGGAGGAATTATCAAATATTATTACAATAGTCTATTATAGTTTAAGTTCTGAGATTCTGTCTGATTAATATATACTAACGACGACTAGCTTATAACTTGTAGCCTTAGCAAGCCATTGAATCTGTAATTCATCAGTAAAACTGGGTAAGCTATTTATATAAAATTGGGTAGGTTTTGGGTCTAATTTGGGAATATCCTTTTTTATTAAGAATACTAAATTGTATATATGGCAGAAATTAATATATTAGTTTCAGCTATTGCTGGAATGGGATCATTTTTTTCTCCTTGCATATTACCCATCCTACCTGCTTTTATTTCCTATTTATCAGGAATAACTCTACATGAAATTGGTGACATAAATAAAACAAAGGCTTCTGTTGATAATAAAAATATTGAGTCTACCATCACCACTACCAATAACAACAATAAAAAATCTATATCTCTCCAAAAATCAATTAGAATTAATATTTTCTTAAATACCGTTTATTTTGTATTAGGATTCTCATTAGTGTTTGCCGTTCTGGGAGTTGCCCTCAACAGTATTTTGGTAAATGTAGGTACTAGTTTTCAAAACACTCTTCAAATAATAGGTGGAATAGTGATTATATCATTTGGAATGTTTCTGATATTATCTTCAAAGATAAACAACTTAAACTTTGAAAAAAAATTAACTAGAATTCCCAAATTTAAAACTAGTTATATAACTTCATTTGTATTTGGAATTGCCTTTGCTGCGGGGTGGACACCCTGTGTAGGTCCTATTTTAGGAAGTACACTTACTTTAGCTGCTACTTCTCCTGGAGAAGCATATAACTTACTATTAGCATATTCATTGGGACTAGGAACTCCTTTCTTGATAACAGCCGCTTTTTTTTCAAGGGCAACTGGATTGATAAAAAAGATGGTAAAATATTTGAAATATTTCAATCTTGCAATGGGAACCTTTTTAATAATTCTTGGAATACTGATATTCACCAATCAGTTAAATATTTTAGGTAATTTTCCACTTGCAAATGAAATCATCAACTTAGAAAGGGGCATATGATCAATGAATAGAGATAATATCAATGCAGTTGTTATGGCAATTGCAGTAGTATCTGTGATAGCTGGATTCGCAATTTATTTTAATACTCAAGGATCATATATATCTAGCAAGTCAACTTCTGATGAATTTATACCTTTAACAGGACAAATTAACGAGAATGGGAAAGTAATCAACATTGACAAATCACAATTCAAAAAAGCAAAAGATTTTGCTAAAATTTCAGAATATATTAATACAAAACCAATATCCCTTGCTGATTTAAAAGATAAAGTTGTACTAGTAGACTTTTGGACTTATAGTTGTATTAATTGTATAAGAACTATCCCACATCTGAATGAATGGTACGATAAATATTCTGATAAAGGATTGGTTATAATAGGTATACATACTCCTGAATTTGATTTTGAAAAAAATGCTGAAAATGTTAAATCGGCTGTTCAAAAATTTGGAATAAAATATCCAATTTTACAAGATAACGATAAGGAAACATGGAATGTATATGATAATAGATATTGGCCAAGAAAATATTTAGTAGATGATGAAGGGTATATAAGATATGATCATATAGGAGAAGGAGCATATCAGCAAACAGAAAAAGTAATTCAAGCTCTTCTCTCTGAAAGAGCAGCACATTTAGGAATAAAAAACATAAATCTTAATGATTCTCAAAGTGTTGACGATGATTCCACGTTAGATTATCAAGATGTTAATTTTTCGAAAATACAATCTCCAGAACTTTACTTTGGATATGAATTTGCAAGAACTCCTTTAGGCAATATAGAAGGCTTAAAGCCCAATCAGATTGTATCCTATCATATACCTGATAATTCTGAAATTAACTTAAACTCAATATATCTCAAAGGAAAATGGAAGAATAATCCAGATCACATGGAATTACAGAGCAATAACGGAAGTATATTATTAAAATACAATTCAAAATCCGTAAATATAGTTGCTGGGGGAAAAGGGAATTTTACAGTAACACAAGATGGGAAATTAATTACAAATGATTTAAGCAAAGATTTATCTAATAATGGAAAATTTATGATAGATGGGCAGAGGTTATATAATTTAGCAACAAATAGAGAATATGGTGAACATACAATAGAAATTGATGTTAAAGGAAAAGGATTTCAAATCTACACATTTACATTTGGCTGAATGAAATAAAAAAAGGATATTATTATGACAATTCTAATGGATATAAATACTATCATAAGTATAGCAACTATCTTTATTTTAAGCGTTTTATTATATTTGTATTCAAAAATATATTTAAAAACAAAAGCTACATTTACAATAGGTTTAATGTTTTTTGCAGGCATGCTTGTTATACAAAATTTGTTTGTTGTTTATGCATATTTTGCTATGGCACCATTATATGCTGAAGGTCTATTGCCGTATTTTTTAGTAGTTCATATAGCTGAGCTTGCAGGCGTTGCTAGTCTTTTGAAGATTACTCTTTGAATAATTAAAGGATTTATCTATATATAGAATACATTATTTTTAGATATAGTACAAAGTTTTTCTTATATGAAATACCTGCGGTAATAAAATGATTTTTATCATCTCCGAATTATTGTGAATAATGATAATGTTCAATGCCTGATCCGGATATAATTCGATTGCTATGGTTTATTTTCGCAGGAACGAGAGGAGGTGACAATCGTATTAAAATCTTTGATCTATTAATAAAAAACCCTTTAAATATCAATAAAATTTCAGAAAAATTACAATTAGATTATAAAACAATTCAACATCATATGCGTATTTTAGAGAAAAATAATTTAGTAACTAAAATGGGCGATAAGTATGGGATTTTATATTTTATTTCTAACTATATGGAAAAAAATATTGAATCATACTATAGTATAAAGAACAAATTGATGCCTTGATATATCCAGTTTTCTCATTGTTGTATTCTTTCACTTAAAAATAATTATTGATTAGATAAATGAGCCATTCCATCTTTTTTATCTTGTCATTTTCTCTCGTTATGAGGGATTGATTGAGTATCTATATTTGATAGATCTTAGTTTGTAAATCTGCTCCGTCTCTTTCCAATTGTGGAAGATTTAGAAATGTTGGATACAATACAATTATTTAATAAATTAGAAAATTATTAACAATTTAGAATAAAATAATACCATCAACAGTTATTTAGACTGATAAATTAAGTATTGCTTTTTTTAATTTATTATTACTTATAAATTGGATAAACATCTAATTAATTACTCATATGT
>DASVEV010000043.1:0-6776 GCA_036380415.1 Nitrososphaeraceae archaeon | reverse complement strand
TGGTTTGATTTGACCGAAATTAAATGAACCTGACAATATTGATTTGTTCCTCATAGACCATTTGTAAAACCTCTAGTTTACATGTTTGGCTAGGTATGGCAGATGAAAAAGCAATAGAAAAGCGTTTCAAGCACATAATATAATGATTTAATTGAGAAAATAATTCACTTATTCAATTTTAATAAATTTAAAAAACATATAGTAAAAAAATAAATTTGCATTTTGATATTAATAAAGTTAAGAAATAAAAGTTAAATTGAATTGTAATACTTAGGTATTAATTTCTCGATCCTTGATTGTGGTTTCTAAAAATTGACATGGATAAATATACGTACGTAGGTTTAATCAAAAATATTTAATCAGATTCAAAAATAGACTTCAAAAATCCAAATCTTTTATAATCATCGATCAAAATTTTAGATAAATGTTTAGTTATATCTGTCAAACTTAGTATACTAACAATCTGTTGATTTTCTTCTAAAACCGGAAGCCGTTTTATTTTGTAATCGGTCATTTTCTGTGCTGCAGTTTCAATTGAATCATAGGACATTATTGTAATTACTGGAGAAGATATTATTTTTTCTAAATTCATATCATTAGGCAAAGTATTTGTGACACAAACCTTTTTTATAATATCTCTTTCTGTAATTATCCCAATGGGAAAATTTGTGGAGTCAATTACAAGAACTGAACCTACTTTATTTTTTACCATTAATTTAGTAATATCTAATGCAGTTACGTTAGAATTTGTTTGTATACTAACTACACTTTTCTTAGACATTATTTCGCTAACTGCACTCATAATTTTATTAATATAGAGTTACTTTTGTAGTTAACTGATTACTAAAAACTCTTCAAATAAATAATGTGTTATCAATACTTTTATTTACAAATGTGATGATTATACCAATAAGGATACAAATATTAATATGAGGAACTTGTTTTTTTCACGACTCGTCCATATTAAATGCCTCGAAAATATGATATGTTAATATAAGTAATAGAAGGAATCATAATCAAAGTTTCAGACTATCCAATATACTTAGTATAAGAAAAAAAACAAAAAAGATATCAAACAAAATTTATCCATAAATGAATATTAGAAATATAAATTAGGCTATTACGTAATTCAAACTATACTTTTCTTTCGTTTAGAACAGTAACTTATAAAAAACATAAAAAAGGAGTAAAATAATCCAAAACCAATTTACTAATCGAATTAAGTATTCAACAATCTGATATATATCTAAATTAGAATAAAAAACTCTAAGAAGTTTGGTTAATCATTAATCCATTTTCAACTATTCTTCCAATTTGCTCTAATTGATAAATCTTCATTGGAGCGTTAACAATAGTATTTATGAGTGTACTTCCTCGTGGAAGATTTTCCAGTGCATTAACAGAAAGTGTTTTTTCTTCATTCTGGAGAGATGCTATTGCGATTGCAGTTTGATTACTTATTTGAGACTGATTATTGAGGAGGAGGGCTTTGAAATTATCAGAAATATCAGATAACTTAATAATACTTCCTTCTTGGGCTATAACATTAAGATACGAACCCATGGATACTATGGAAACGGCAATAACAACAATACAAAGGTATAATTGTTTAATCTCTTTATCAACTGCTTTGGACATATACAATAGAAGTGTTTTATACTATATATATAGATAAATAAATTCTAGAATAAATATATTTTTTTTATACTATAATGTAATTAGTTATTTTTTTCTTTATAAATGTCAGAAAACATATAAGTTTTATAGTAATAGTTTGCTCTTTATTATAAATTTTATCTTTATTTTGCATTTCAAACTGCATACATAATAGAATTAAAGGAGATTTCTAGACGTTTATACCAACTATCGTGTACTCGGCTATTGTATCAATTAATTTAAATCTTTTTTGTGTCAGTGAAGTACTATTTTATTAATACTTTTTTGTTTAAAGATATCCTTATATTAAATGTCGAATATAATCCACTATGCAGATAAATACTCTTGTTATATTTTTATTAATTTGCAGCATAGCTCCTGTATTTATTGGAAAACAAGTTTTTTCACAACAAGAGAAGCTGGAAAATTGGAAATTGGATTCTCTTCTCTCTGAGAATAAATCAGAAAAAGGTAATTTGTTAGTACAATTGAAATCCTCTCTTACTTCTGATCCCTTTAATTTTCCTATAGAAATTGTCTTTTTAAATTCAACTTTACCTAAACAAACTCCTCAAAGTGTTCCTAATTTAGAATCAAATAATTCGGGTGACACTTTCAGTTCAGCAGGTCTTTCTGTACCTTCTACATTAGAGAGGGTAGTCCCAATTCAAAGTTATGATATTTTTATCTATGATGCAGATGGGAACGAATTATGGAAAAAAACTTCACAATCTGCAACCCAGGGCAGGGCAAATCTCAATGTCGAATTTGGAGACTATAATGGAAAATTGACTATTGTGATAGATAAAATATTACCGAGTAAGAGTACTAATAATATTCTGAATACTGATCTCCCTTCAAGAATCGAGAATGCCGATAACATGTCCAATGCGGATCAATCATCAAGATTTGACTCTGTTAATTTTACTTCATCACTAACAAAAGCATAACAATAATAAAATTCCATAACAACATCCATAATTTTTTGACTAACCACTCATTTTGAGTTAATATGATTTAAAAACTAAATTAGCTATTGTTTAGACCAAATCCTAAATTATTCTCCTGTGCGATTTTATTTTATTGTTTTCATGAATTAAAGCTAGTAAAATTAATAAAATTGACTACAATTTAATTGGTATATTATATATTATTCCTAACAAGATGTTGGAGATTTTGGCAAGTTAAGTTACAAAAAGATTTTTTATACCCTCAACTATATATTCTACAGCAATTGCCGCTATTATAACAGCAAATACTCTCGAGACTATCATCGAGCCTCTATTACCAAGTATTTTGTAAATTGGATTAACCATACGTAAAATAACATAAGTAATTGCTATTACAATAATAATTGAAAGAACAGTAATTAAAAATCCAGAAGTTTGATATAAAATTATTACAGCAGTAATTGCTCCGGGGCCTGCCAATAACGGAAAAGCAATAGGAACAACTCCTGCTTCCCCTTTAACATTACTTGCGAATCTCCATTCACCGTATGTTAGTAATTCTATTGCAGTTATAAATAATAGTATACCTCCAGCTATCATAAAGCTAAATATAGTTATTCCAAATAGTTGTAAAATTTGTGAGCCTGCTACACCAAAAATAATCAATAATATTCCTGCAGTAAGTATAGCAGTTTTGGATACAGTTTTTTGCTCCTCTTTTTCTAATTTTTTTGTTAATGCTATAAATAAAGGTATATTTCCTATTGGATCAATTACTACAAATAATGCAATGACAGCAGTAATTATATCATTTTGAAAAGTATCAGGTATTCTCATTAAATCTTGAAGGGTTTGAAAAACAGACATCAAAAGTTCGGTAGACAACTTATAGAAACAATAATTTCATCTGATAATAAGTTAATGTAGTTCAAAGCCCTGGAATAGCTGTTTAATATATTATTTAGATAGTGAACGAAGAATTGATTGATAGTGTAATGTATTACTCAAATCTAACCATTTATTTCAATTTGAATTTCAAGCTGAGATCAATATACTAATTAATTAACTAGGGAGTATAAGGTTATACTGATATAATACTATAAGATACAAACTACATTTGTTTGTTAAGCAAATAAGTAGTACCACACCAAATGCAAAAAATAAAATAATTGTTTTAAATAGCATATCATATTATTATTAATAATACAATATGAAAAATTCTAATGAAAATACTGAATATACGGTATGCATCTATTGTCATGAAAAAGATGGAAATAAGCTATTAAAAAATACTTTTAAAAATAAAATTGTTTGCAAAAGTTGTTATGATATTGTCATTGAGATGACAAAACCTTTTAGAACCAATAGTTATAATTATTAACCTAGTTTGTCCTACATAGTACTATTATTAATTTTAGCGTTGCAAAATAGTAATAAATGTGATAAATATAGTAGGTAATATTGAAACTAAAATACTCATCTCATATTACATTTATACAAATGGTTAGTCTAATTAATCAGTTTAATGAATTTCATAATGTACTATTTTATTAGAATCTCTGAATAAAATCGTTTAACCAGATCCTATGTAGTTTTTTACAATAACATGTTTACCTTTATGTGCCAAATTTTTTTCAATATCTTTTTTTCTTTATATGTGTTATTATAAATTAACCAGTAAAAGGAAAAGATATATAATTTCTCAAGATTTTATCTAATAAACTGCTAGTTATTACAACACCATTTCCTTAAGAAATCGATTGTAGATTTAGTATCTTGAAATATTTTTGTTCCTTTTGATATGAGATTGTTAAAGTCAGAGGAAATATCAAGTGGAGTGTTGTTAAGTGTTAAAATGTATCTTATACCTGCTTTGTTCGCCGCTTCAACTCCTAAAGGGGCATTTTCAACTATTATACATTCTGATGACTTTAGATTCATTTTTTTTAATGCTACAACAAATGGAGTAGAATCTGGTTTTCCTGTCTCAACATCATCGCCCGAAATTACTACATCAAAATTTTTTAATCCGATCATCTTATCGATTGTTAGTTCTATTTCTTTTTTTGCTGCACCAGTAACAATTGCTTTTAAGCAATTACATTTATTTAGTTCTTGAATAAGATCGTGTACTCCATCAATAAGACGAGTATTTTCAATTTCTTTAAATACCTGTTTCTTTCGTTCACTTATTTTTTCTACCAATTTTTGATCTAGTTCTTTATTTATATTATTTTTTTTAAAAATCTCCTTTACTAAGTTATGGGAGGGCATACCCTCTAATTGATAAACTATTTTTTTGTCTATTTCATGGTTGGTTTCCTCTTTTATAGCAATTTTCATTGCTTCAGCGTGAAAGGGCATTGCATCTATTAAAACACCATCCATATCGAAAATTATTCCCTTCATATTTTAATACAATGAGGATCAGAGATGGTATATTAAAGTGAATATGTCATTGGAATATAAAATGAATAATCAATTAAATTGTAGTATTATCAGAAATATTAGATCTTCATTTAGTAACTTTGTGGTGTATATCTTCATATTTTTTTAGTGCTACATTTTTTATGGTATTAAAGGAGGCAATTCCTACATCAATGCATAGGTTTTCTATATCATGAGCATTGACTGCTTCAAAAATTATTATCCATTCATGTTCCAGTACTGACATGTAAAAAGATTCAATTTATTTACTCTATATTTTGACTTATTCTTTTTTAGTTTGTCTTTAATTTCAAGAAATATTTTTTTACTTTAAAAATTGTTAAGAGGACAAGATTCAGGAATATATTTAGCAAAGGCACCAAATAGACTTTGATCCATTATTATGACTTTACAGAATTAGGGATATTACCTATAACATTCATAATCTTAATATGCTGAAAAATATTTCCTCTTGGTTAGTTGGTCCTTCTTCCCCTGTAACATAGACATTATTTCCCTCTGCTTCGATTTGAGGATCGGTAGACAATACGGGAGAATTGCTTAGGTTTATTGGAGTACTAAATGTTTGGTCGTTGTCATTGCTTGATGATAAGTTCTATTGAAAATATAAAAAGTTAAGAAAATAAAAAATTCCTAATAATCACCAATTATAATATCTTGGTAGAGGGCCTAATGGAACTGGTTGAAGATTTTTCATAGTATTTTGATTTAATGTATAATTATTTTTCATTTGTTTCAATCTTTCTATTTCTCCCTTAAGATTTAAAATTGTCTGGTTCAAGTTAATAACACCATTGGCTTTTCTCAAAACATTTGCAATATCTTTTCCCTGGATATTATTTTTTTTGATAAAATTGTTTATTGATAATATTGTTGGTATATCATATTGACACATCTGAAAAAAATCGTAACATTCTTCCATTCTTTCTGATTTTAAAAATCGGGACCATAGTTTCTCAACTTTTTCAGGTGGAATATCTAATTCAATTACAACTTCAGTAGGTTTTTTACCATCAATAAATAATTTAAATGCTCGGCTACTCAAAGATGGTTTTTTTATTTGACTTGATTGGTTACTTTCTTCTCTTTTAGCTTGTAATTCTTTCTTTCTCTCATATGTTTTGATTATCTTTGATATAGGGGTAAATGACATATGAACTTCTTTTGCAATCTCTCTTATTGTCTTACCTGCTAAATGTAATTCTATTACTCTTTTCTCTTTTTCGTAGTTATTTAAAAACAAGGTTGAAACACTTCTATAATATCTCCTAAAAAAGTAGTTATTAAATACTATCATCATTGTTATCGTTTGTTATTTTATGTTATCAATTGGTTACTACTGTTATCATCTAGATTTCATCAGTCGTGGAAAATTTTGAAAATAGATACTACATATAAAAATTATTTTACACTTTTTTATTGTGAGGTAATCCAAGGATATTACGCGCATTTTCTTCTGTAATGACATAATGATATTGTTTTGCATAAAGCAGCCTGCATCGTATACTACTTTCCCTATAAGATTTTTTTAGATATCCTTCGTAATCTTCCCAAAACTCTATGTCTAAAATGTTTATATTTTTCTTTGTTGTGCCTTGGTAGATCTGATCCGAAAATAGAGCGTTTCCTTGATTCTGAAATCTTACTGTATTTGGTAAGGTTCTTACTGTTTTTGGTAAGGTTATATTTTCCTTATTTCCCGAATTATCGATAAACATATTT
>DASVEV010000042.1:0-4250 GCA_036380415.1 Nitrososphaeraceae archaeon | reverse complement strand
CTTTTTATATAATCTTCCAAGATACTAGTGCATTCTTCCACATCTAGATTAGACATCATATTAACAGTAACCCAATGAGCAAAATCATCTATTGTTCTCATGTAGAGTGCTGATTTTTCTCCTGCTGTGGCTAATTTCTCGAATTGGTTGGCTGTTGGAGTTGTTTCTTCCTCTTTCTTTTCATTCACCATATTAATCTAACAAATCCATATGATTTTAGTATATTTTTATTTTTGTTGGTAGGGAAAAAAATAACTTTTTTCGAAAACATTTCTGGAAATATTTGTCTATCCATGTTTTAAAATACTCATATTCAAATATGCTGTATATATATTGAGGGAAAATATATGAAAAACTCTGTTATTGCAATTCAATCCTTAGTGATAACTACAATAGTGCATGCACTTCTAGTCCCTACATTCTTTGAAATGGATAATAATGCTTTTGGAGAAGGAGAATACTTTGTTGATGATGATAAAGATCAGATGATGTATAATCAACAAGTAGTCTATACTAAAGAATGTAAATCTCCTTGCCCATCTAGTGCAGAGATGTGTATTGCAATGTGTGCTTAACAACCTATTTTTTTATATTGGGAAAGACATTCTAGGAACTGAAATAGCGTTAGTCAAGAAACTGAATGGTCTTTTAGAAATTTGAATTATTTTATTGATCATACACAATTTTGAAAATCTTTCTGGTTTGAGTTTTTGGGAACAAATTTTGAATGTTTAAATTCAATAATTTATTTGTTTTTTAATTATAGATCATAAATGGATATGTTATTTTAAATATGTAAACATTAAACTTAGTATTCCTGGACAACATTGTGCACTCGTTCTATATTCTTGTGCTTGAATTCTCTCTGGTATATCTAATATAGAAATATTTATTTTGGTTAAAATTATCTGCCTTACATTATATGATCCAATCCATTTACTCATAGGATCTTCTACTGCTGGTTTTCTAAGTTTATTGAGAAAATTGAGAATGTCGTGTTTTGTCATGTTCCTAAACGATTTCTCGTCTTGAAAATGGTTAGATAGCCATGTAAGAACTTTTATTTTACTTTCTTTAGTTGAATTTTGAATGTTTATTTCTATCTGTTCTGCAATAATATAATCACAAATAATAGTTGCATTTTCTAGATTCTTTTTGACTAATTCCTTTAATATTTTGTTGAAATACGGTCTTGATAGTCCAGTTGTTATAGAATCTATTTTTCTTTCTAATTCTTCTTCTGTGTTGCTAGAAGAAAAAAGATTGTTATTATTATTTATTTTCTTCGATTTGTGATTTTTGCAGAATCATATATCTATTACTTTTTGTCTCAAAGACAAATTCTCTTTGCTTATTCTTATTCCTTTTTGTAGTAGAACCCACATCCGAAGCGCCGGGAGTGGGACTCGAACCCTGCAACTACATTCGCGGGTTTATACATTTTAAAAATTTTAAACAAAAATTTAGTCATAACTAATATTTCAATATTCTACAATTGGTAAAACTAGTTGATTAAAACCTATATTGAGGTGCAGAACTTATCAACAGGCTCTAATTTCAATCCTATAATAGTTCGATTAAAACAGAGGACTCTGTTAGTCGTCTATAATAAAGCAAAATCAAACGTGAAATATCTTTTTCATCAATAGGTTTTATTTATTGTTTTAAATTAGGTTTTATAAAGCAACAATTTCTTTATATAAACTTTACAATATTTAGTTCTATTTCTTGTGATTTCTTTAATACCATAATCTATTTCTCATACTAGATATTTCAGCAAATTCTTTAATATGACCACGAGTTGGACGCCGGGAGTGGGACTCGAACCCACGAGTCCAAGGACATCAGCTAGCATGTCAATTACAATTTCATGATCTCGAGGCTGACCCCTTTTAAGGTCATTTGACTTACCTAGCTTGGGTACCCCGGCATTCATTAAAATATTTCATTGATATTAATATATATTTTATAAATAACTCATTATTATCTTGGTTCATATATTATTACATTTTTACCCGATTTGCAATAATATAGTAAATATATGAAGAGAAATAGAAAAAAAATTCCAAACCTTAAATTAATCTTATTATAACTACATTAGGTCATTCAAAATAACAAATAATAATCAAAAATTATATGGTTTGATAAGGAAACATGACGCTATCATCACTAAAAGACGAAAACTTACAAAAAATTCTTTCAGAGATTGGATATGACTCACTTTATCCAATTCAAGAACAAGCTATTTCTAATGGACTTTTAACAGGCGAAAATTTACTTATAACATCTCCTACAGCAAGCGGAAAGACGCTCATAGCAATTATGGCTGCTTTTAAAAAAATGGAGAAAAAAGAGAAAGTGATCTATATGACACCCCTTAGATCTTTGGCAACTGAAAAATATCATGATTTTTTAGAATTTAACTCTAATTTTATTAACAACAATAAAAATTTAGCAACAGTTACTAAAAATATAGACTTTGAAAAGAAAAATTCTTTAGCAAAAAAGAAAAAAGGAGACAAAAAGAAAAGTTTTATTGTAAAGCTTGCAATGGGAAATTATGATTCTGCAGGTAATGATCTTCTTAATGCAGATATTGTAATTTTAACTAATGAAAAATTGGATGCACTGATTAGAAATGACAGTGAACTATTATCCAATGTAGGATTATTTGTTATAGATGAAGTTCATCTAATGGGTGACAAAGATCGTGGTCCAACTCTGGAAATGATGATAACAAAAATTAAAAGATTCTATCAAGAAGCTCAAATACTTGCTTTAAGTGCAACAGTCTCTAATTCCAAAGACATAGCTGAATGGTTAGATTGTAAATTATTAGAAAATAATTGGAGACCAACTGAACTACTTGAAGGTGTATATGATAATGGTATAGTTCGTATGAATAATAATACCCGAATTAAAATAAAAACTTACTATAATTTTCAATCTATTCCTGTGTCAGTTGCAATAGATTCATTGGAAAGTGGGGGTCAAGCTATAATTTTTGCTGAAACCCGTAAGCGTGCAGCATCACTTGCTGCAAAGTCTGTCCCAGGTGTTTTTAGATTATTAGATAAGGATCAGAAAGAAAAAGCTAAAAAATCAGCATTACAATTGTCAAAAATTTCAGATGATACTGATATTACTAAAAATCTTATTCAGATGGTGTCACAAGGTGTAAGTTTTCATCATGCGGGATTAAGTCAACCCATAAGAGAAATAATTGAAGACTCATTTAAACAAGGTGTAATTAAATTACTAGTAGCAACTCCAACCTTAGCAGCTGGCGTAAATCTACCAGCACGTAGAGTAGTGTTATCAAGTGTTTTACGATATGATTACGATATTGGAACAAATATTCCAATTAGTATTTTGGATTATAAACAATTTTGTGGTAGGGCAGGAAGGCCACAATATGATACTTTTGGAGAAGCAATAATTATACCAGAATCAGGTATGAATTCTGAAGAATTATACGATCATTATATCCTTGGAACTCCAGAACCTATTAATTCAAAACTTTTTAATGAAAAGGCATTACGTTTCCATATTCTAAGTACTATTTCTACTATTCCTGGTATGAAAAAATCAGAATTATATGATTTATTTTTAAATACGTTGTTTGCCCAGAATTATAGAAAATCCACTATAGTTTTCAAAGTAGATATTGCACTAGAATCTCTTGAAACGTGGAATCTTATTAAATCAAAAAATGAAAGGTATATTGCTACTGATTTTGGAAAAAAAACTTCTATTTTATATATAGATCCTATGACAGCTATTGAATTTAAAAATGAATTAGATACATTAACTGAAATAAATACAAATGAATCCTTAAAGGCAATAACTCAACCTACACAAAATGAGTATAATAATCTCATTATAAAATTTCTACATCTCATATCTGAGTGTTCAGACTTTTATCCAAAGCTTTCGTTAAGGAAAAAGGATATGGATTATTTTTATAACTTTGTCAATAAATATATGGATGAGGATTTATTATTTGACCTAACTGAATACAATTGCTCAAGGAGTTTCTTGGCTTTGTATGAATGGATTAATGAGAGTAGTGAAAGAAACCTAAGTGATAGACTGGGAATTGAACCTGGTGATATGCATAGAATTGCAGAATCAGCTGATTGGTTATTATATACATTAGATGAGTTTGCTAAATTGTTTAATAGAAATGATATTCTTGAAACTTTATCCGATCTTCGAATTAGAACAAAGTATGGAGTTAAACAAGAATT
>DASVEV010000041.1:0-26135 GCA_036380415.1 Nitrososphaeraceae archaeon | reverse complement strand
ATTTTTATATATTCCATCATAACTTGTTGTTCCCATTTTTAATAATATTGATAAAATATTATAAAATTATAAAATGAAAAGTTTTTGCAGTAATATAGTAGACTATAAAAATTAAGTAATAAATAATAATCTGATTCTTGTAGAAATAAATATGAAACCAATTGACATCAAGCCTCCATTCGATGAAGAAACAGCGAAGGCAAAAGTCAAAGCAGCACAAGACGTATGGAATACACGTAATCCAGAATTGGTCGCTAAAGCATATACTATTGATTCCAGTTGGAGAAATAGAATTGAATTCTTTAAAGGAAGAGAAGCAATTATAGCATTTCTAAAAAGAAAATGGGCTAAGGAATTAGATTATCGTCTCATGAAAGAACTATGGTGTTATAACAAAAATAGAATTTCTGTACGATTTGAATATGAATGGAGAGATGCTGATAATCCAAGTCAATGGATGCGAACCCATGGAAATGAACATTGGGAATTTGAAGATAGTGGTTTAATGAGAATTCGTGATATGAGTGCAAATGATTATCCAATTAAAGAATCAGAAAGAAGGTATAGGTGAAAATAATATAGTTAGTTACGAAATAATATTCAGTATTATTTTGCATGAAAGGAAGAGCAAGTAAATATTATAACACAATAATGATCTTTAAACAAACAAAACAAACAAATTATATAGTATATGTTACTCAATGATTCTTATTATAAATATATATTATTATGGTTCTGTTAACATAGAGTCTCTCTTTAACAAAGTGTTAACTGTCGTCACATTTCATAGACTAACAGAATTTACTATTTCTTTTATTGATTTTATATACGTTTTAGGTTCACTTCCGTTATCAAAAAAAATCTCAATTTTCAAATTTATTTCGGAAACATCATCATAGTTATAAGTATTGGGCTCAAAACCTTTTTCCTCATATGCAGATGGTAAAATAATTGTTGTTGTATTATTTTGTAATTGGAATAAAAATAAATCTTCGTGTTCACCTATGTTTACAACTTTTTTTCTTCCATTAGCCCAGACAGAAGGTGCATATTCATATTTAGTATTTTCTAATGTAAGACGAGATTCTGCATTAATAGCCTTTCCTTTTACTTTTCCATCTTTTTGTTGCACTCTAATAAAATAACTTTTATTGTTATCGATTGTTATTTTACCAAATTCTAATTTTATTTCTTTTGATATTATTGACCAAAAGTTCAAACCACTAAACAAAACTCCTAGTCCAGAAAAAAATATTCCAATATTTCCTATAGATGAAGTTTGAGGATTCATGGATAAGGAAATAGAAATTCCTAATCCTACACCTATTACAAATGCTATAATGAATATTATTGCGATAATTATTAATCTCATTTAAATGTGAATGAGATAGTATAGTAAAGCTCTTTATATTCAATAGCTACCGCTTTAATAAATTCGGTTAGCTATTAACTTTTCCGTCACCCATATACCAAAATCCTTTAATCGTTTATTGTGTATATATTTATGCATCTACCATCGCTGTTTATTGAAGATGTAAACATAGTGGGTGTTACAAGGCCACTATAACACCCATTTTTAAAAAAGACATTTAGGGATTTTTTGTTTTGATTTCCTGTATCTTACTCAAAATATACTTATTTATATCATCGTCACTTAATCGGTTATTCAAATCTAATAGATGAGTTATAGCTATCTTTCCATAGGTTGCTGCTGTATCAATAGCTTGTTTTTGGAATTCTTTATTATTACTTACATATGCTTGAGTTGTAATTTTCTTTATTTCTTCCTCTGACATAATACCTTTATCTCGTCTATCAGCTTACAGTATGGATGATTTATATACCATTCTTGAAAGTCTAATTGCTTCAAACATTTCTAGTTCCTTTTTTTAAATGTATTTTGGTCATTGTTTTAAGTTGTTCAAGAGAAGTTTTTGTCAAGGATATTAACTAAGGTTATTCCTTTTCATCTTAATGCTTTAGGAATAGCAGAATTAGTAAAAAGCGAATTTGGTTTGAGCTAGGAGAATAGACCGGCTGCTGTTAATTACTATCAAATTTTGCCTAAAGGCAAAGTATTCCTAGAAAAGATATTAAATATGTTGAAAACATGAGACGATTGTTTACACATCAAAAATTAGTTGCTAAGTTAATAGAACCAATATAATAATACTAATAAAGTCGTTAATTTGTATCAAAGAATTAAAATTATGTTTCATGAAGGTGAATACAGTCCAAAGATAAATCAGGATTGATTTTCATAGTCTTCTATTATTGGATATCCCTCACTAATAGTAGTGGGTTATTGCTTTCAGTATTAATTATAAATTCAATCTAAATATTAAATTTAAACAAATATTTCCTATCACAATATTTTATACTTTTCTAATTTTAATATGAAAGAAACTCACATTAAAACAGAGGAATATGACAAAACTTTCATAAGATAAAGTTATTCTTGATAATATCTAGTTTTGCTCTACTGAATCATCCTATATTTATGACTATAATACTAATCTTTATTCGTCTTTCATGACCCATACGATAGAAAAAACTTATATGCTATACTTCTTAATTTACACCAAAACTTTTGCATTCAAATGTTAATGGTAAAACACATCAGTACGATCATGCTAAGAAATTAAAATTAGTACTTATCATTACTATTTCATTTCTCGTTGTAGAAGTAATTACTGGTATTTTTACTAATAGCCTTGCATTGATTGCAAATGCAATTCATATGTTCACAGATGTTGCGGGTATTGGCTTATCATTATTTGCAATAAATTTCTCATCTAAAAGATCTGCGACAGCTCATAAAACTTATGGATTTTATCGAATAGAGATTCTAGCTGCATTAATAAATAGCACAATAATATTAATTTTTTCGTTTTATATCAGTTATGAAGCTTATTGGCGTTTATTTGACCAAAAAGAAATCGAAGGATTATATGTTTTTGTTATTGCTACTATCGGTTTGATTGTTAATCTTATAGGAATTAAAATACTTCACAAGCATGCAAAAGAAAATATCAATATTGAAGGAGCATACCTAGAAGTTTTTAAAGATATGTATGGATCGTGTGCTGTGATTGTTGCAGCCCTCATAATCATATCTACAAACTTATATATTGTTGATCCAATAATTAGTATTGGTTTATCACTATTTATATTACCTAGAACTTGGTCACTCATGAAAAGAGTTGTACATATCTTGATGGAAGGGGTTCCTTCTAATATTTCGTATGAACAAGTTAAGAAATCAATTTTAGAAGTTAAAGGAGTAACAGGAATATTTGATCTACATTTATGGACTATTACATCAGGATTTGATGCTATGACTGCTCACGTAGTTATTTCTGATATTTCAAAATCACAAGTTATTTTAAAAGAAATTAACTCTATATTGGAAAAAAAATATAATATTACGCATAACACAATTCAAATCGAAACATATCATGAATAGTTATTAAAATTTAAATTCTACTGAGATTCACAGCCAAAAAATTATACAAATTACTTAATAAGTACATAAAAGGATTCAGAAGAAAAATATAGAATTAATTTATAGTTCATTTCTACTTAATAATAATTAAAAATATATTACCAATTAATGTTTCTAAAAATAGAAATATACAATTGTGATTTATTTTATCGTGGCGTCAATTTCTTTATCTGGAAAAGTGAAAAATAATGCTTTTTTGTTAAAAAAAGTTTTTTCTTATGGTTTTTCAGGTTTTTCAATCATGTTTATTGGATATATTTTGATTAATATATTAAACGGCTACCCACCTAGACTAATAGGAATATCACCTTAAAAAAATATTCTCTTACATTTTGTAAATTGAAATTAGAATTACTCAGAATATCAAGTTTTTATAGCATTTATATTTAAACTAACCTCTTCCTCTGTACCATTTAATAAGTTAGTCAAAATCGTTATTATTCTTCATTGAAACTTTTAATTACATTATCTGCTGTAGATCGATAAATATACTTAAGAATTTTCTCGATATTCTTCTCGATTGGTTTTTCAGTATTTATTGTTATATGTTTTTGTCTAACAGGTTCATAAATCTTCTTCATCTTTAAATATATGGAGACATTAGCATCAGAATAATCATCCTGTCTCAATAATAATCTAGTGATAATTATATCCTCTGGACAAATACATTCAACTATATAAAATTGATCATTTGTTAAATTTAGTAATTCCTTTACTTCACTTCGAGATTTTTCCATATTAAATGTTCCATCTAAGATACACCTAATTCCAGATGAATGCAAATATTTTGCTAATAAAAATAATACATCATAGACTAGAGCTCTTTCCCATGCAGCATAAGTTGGTTTTCCAAGTAATTCTTTCCGGATTTTATCTGTAGTTAATACAGTAGCATTTACATATGAGGATAGTTTATTAGATAAAAATGTTTTTCCAGTTCCTGGAAGTCCACAAATTAGAATTATCAAATCTTCAAATAATATCGAAATAATTCGTCAAGTGTGAATTAAAGAAAATACAATACAGTTATTACTTTACTTTCTCCTTGCTACTATTGTATGAGTTTTTTCTACATACCACCTTATTTTATCTTTGAATCCTGCCCACCATTCAAAAAATGCATCACTGGTTTCAGATTGAAACATTAGAAATCCGTTATATTCTGTTCCCCATGCATGATTGTATTCTCCAATAAGTTCGATATTGTCTGGTAAACTACTTTTAATGTCTTCCCATTCTTGTTTAGCTATGTTCTTTTCTTCAGAATCTAAAGGCCTAAATCTATAAAAGACTAAAAATGTGGTTCCATTAGTCATATTCTTCTATCAAATAGTAGATAAATAAATAGATATAGTCCAGCATTAATCATTATAAAGAATTTTTTTAATTTATTAAGAGTACCAAAAATAGTTTTTGGTCCTATTAATAGTTTTATCTTTCTGCCTCTTTCATTTTTTATTTGTAAAAATGATAAAATGTATCATTTTATTAAGTAAATGAGATTATAGAAGTAAATCACAATGGGACCATTGGGATGTAAACCAAATTTGACCTAGATTTTGATCCTTCTTCAAGAGAAATATTTATTTAATAAATAATAGTTTAATTGAATACTATATTCACTATATTATAATATGAAAATACGTACTTTTATTAATTATTATTTCCTTAGATGGATTGTTTTAAAGTATGAATGAGTCGGAAGTCGAGGTTAATTTATTGTGTAAAAATTGTCAACATCAAATATCAATACATAAACCTAACTGTTCGGCATTATTTCATAATAGTACTTGTGATTGTAACAAGCCTGAATTTTATAATGTAGTAATTTCTGGAAAGTATATAGGATGGACTGAAATTCACTGTAACAGCTGTGGAAAATTAGTGGCATTTATTGATAGCCCAATTGAAAATATTGATGATTTTAAAATAAGGTGTAAAAACTGTATTATACATCATCATTGAGAACAGAAAATAACCATCTTATTTAATAAATTTTAAGAATTTTTATAGTAATAGAATCCTTTCATTAGAGTATCGTGGATGAAAGTTAAATATAAATAAATATTGAATAATAGATTCTTCGTAAAATATACATAACAATTAAAATATTAATATTAATCTAATAATACATATCAACTTATAGAATACCGACTATTCATTGAATACAACATCCTAAACATTCATAGGTGAATCTTTTACAAAAATGCTATTGATCAGAAATATAGACAACTTTACGTATTATTCTCTTCTGGCAATTTTTGCGACGTGATATCAATGGAAAAACATATTCTTTCAATTTTAATTGTAACTTTGTTTGGTATGACAATTTTTATGATTTCTCATTTATTTGAATTGAAGATTTCTCCTTTTATTTTATTTTCGTCTATAGTTATGGTTTCAATTTATGTTATTCTATCATTTGAAATTATCCATAGAACATCAATTGCAATTTTTGGAGCTTTAATTCTAGTAATTGCAAGTTTACTACTAGGAATTATTCTTCCGGAAGAAACCCTGCATTTTGTGATAGAAGTTATTGATTTCAATACAATAGGATTGCTTTTAGGAATGATGATAATAGTTGCTATTTTAGGAGAAACTGGTATTTTTAATTGGGTCGGTATTAAAGCTATACGACTATCTAAGGGTAATTTATGGAAATTAATGATAATTCTATGTGTCTTTACTGCAATTACCTCAATGTTTGTGGATAATGTAACTATAATTTTGCTTATGGTTCCAGTTACTTTATCCATATTCAAAGCTCTCAAAATATCACCAATTCCTTTCATTTTAGGTCAAACTCTCTCATCTAATATAGGAGGAGCTGCTACTTTAATCGGAGATCCACCAAACATAATTATTGGTTCAGCAGCAAATATTGACTTTAGTTCTTTCTTCATCAATATGGCACCATCAATACTGGTAACTTTTCTATTGGGATTAGTATTAATAAAAATAATTTTTAGAAAAGAATTAAAAACGATAGTGAATATATCTGGAAAATTCAAAACAGTGCGTGAAGAATCATTAATAAAAGATAAATCACTTCTTAAAAGTAGCATTATCGTATTATCTGGGGTAATTTTCTTGTTTGTAATTCAAGGAGCGATTGGGATAGAAGTATCTATTATTGCGTTAGGAGGAGCAGCTACTCTTTTGATTATTACTAGAGTACATGTAGAAAAAGTCTTGCAAGAAGTTGACTGGGCAACTTTAATCTTTTTTGCTGGCCTTTTTGTAGTGGTAGGGATTTTAGAGGAATCAGGACTTATTGCATTACTTGCTAAAATTGTGCTTGGAATAACAGGAGGCCACCCTTGGGCTACGTTTCATGTTGTCATTTGGTTGTCTGCTATTGCTAGTGCATTTGTCGACAATATACCATTTACTGCCACAATGGTTCCCATCATTGAGACATTAAATTTAAGTTCTAGTATTGATTCTACATTTGGTAATTTTAGTATAAGTCCACTCTGGTGGGCTTTAGCATTGGGAGCTGACTTAGGTGGTAATGGGACATTGATTGGTTCAAGTGCAGGCGTAGTGGCTGTAGGTATCTCTTTAAAATATGGACAAAAAATAAGCTTTATTCAATGGTTCAAAATAGGATTTCCTTTTATGATTTTAACTGTTGCCCTTGGGTCTGTTATACTCACACTTATGACGTTCCTATCTTTGTGATTATTATTCACTATTTATTTGTAAAGATAAGACTGTATGAAGTCTATTGTCATTCAAAGTTTTGTTGATAAGTTAATCTTGTCGATAATACGAAACGGTTATACAGATTTCAAAAAAAGAATATTCATCTGTGAATTGATTGAATGATGTCAATGGTTCGTAAACCAATTTTGACGAAAAAAGAGGGTTTGGATATTTTATGAAATCTTTGCTTTGAAAATATACTCAGCTTAAAAAGGATACCAAAGATGATCTATAATTGTAAATGCTATTTAATATCATTATGAGAGGTACCACATGCATTGTATCGATTTTAGCATTTTTTAGTTTTCTTCATATTTGTTTGGTTATGGCATTATATTATCCAGAAACAAAATTGTCAGGGATGAAATATTTAGTGGGTAAGAGTGTCTTGAAATTTAGACAATTACTTTCTACTATTTGTATTATTTTTATAATATATACAACAATTGTTGCTTTATTATTTTTTTTTGGACATATAAAATACTTGATTTGATATCTTTAGACTTACTACCTCCATTGCTCTCAACTTAGAAAATCTATTTACATTGGTTAAAGTTATGGTTGGACTAATGATTGCAGCATTACCTTTTGCATTTCATTCTGGTATTTTCCCATGACCCTTAATTTTTGTACTTTTGGCTATAGAAAAAAGTATGACTGAGATTATTAATACATCAAGAGGAATATCTCTATAATCAACACGTGAATTTTTATTAACTAATGAAGCATAATAATAGTAATTAAATTGGGAATTTACAAGAATTTTAGTCTTTGCATATTAATAGAATAATGAGCTAAAACAAAATTTCACAATTAAGATTTATTATATGTATTCATGACATTTAGAAGATTCAATTCAGAATACAGTTCTTTATAAAATAGGTACTCTTGTTGTCCATTTAAAATGATTTTGGTGATCATCATCAGCAATTCTCCACAGTTCATAAGGTCCGCTTGTTCTATCACCAGCGTTGTTTAGTGTTATATTACCAGAAATACCTACATAAGGCCCTGTTAATTTTACTATGTTCTCCTTTAAAGTATCGATATTGAACTTTTCAAGCATTGTATGACTTTTATCTAAACTTAAAGCCGCTACCCAAAAAGCATCATAAGATATTATTGGATAAGTTAATAATGTGGGTTCATGTTTACCTTTTTCAACCTCTTCTCTTATATGCTCTATTTTTTCATTCTGTAAGCTTATAGTAAATAGTGGATTAACAAAATTTGTTTTTATTGCAAACAATGCAGAGTCTTTATTGCGTAAAAGATGGTTATTTTGTGCAATACTATCAGCTCCAAACCATCTAACTTGATCTAAAATTGTGTGTTCATTTGCCTGTATCATTATTGGAGTTACTTCATCATACGAAATCAGGTAGACACCCACAGAATCATTTCCGACTTTCTTCGTTTGATGCTCAACTAATTGGCTCAATTGTTTAAGGTCTTGGTTCCACATAATGAAATTAATTCTATGTAAACTTGCAGCAAAGTTTCCTATATGTGGTTTATATCTTACTCCTTCTGAAACAATGCCTCCTAACTTTTCAAAATTTTCTTTCATTGATTTATAGAGTTCATTTCCATAGATGTCATCTCTCCACATAGGAACTACAATTTTAATACCGCTATCCCACATTTTTTGGGCGATGAATTCACCCTGATTTTTATCATCGGGGACGAATCGGAATAAATTATCTCCTACAATCGATAGAGCAGGCGATGTACTAGACTGGCTGATCAGTACAATGTCATTTTCATTGGAGTAGTTCATAACAGCATTTACTGCTGTACTAGTCATAGGACCTACTATTATTTTTGCATTAGCCTTATCTAGTCTTTTTATTGCATTCAAAGTTTCTGTTGGATTTGTTTTAGAATCTTCAATTTGTAATTTGACTCTCAGGGAAGAATTAGTCTTCTGAAAGAATTCATTAACATCTTGTTCAGCAATCTTTAATGAAGTTATGGTTGGAATACCTGTCGAAGCAAAAGATCCTGATTTTGGCAAAATGGCACCAATAATTTCAGTTTTAATTCCAGTACCTGCTATTTGTGTAGGTATTATATTTTTAGTTAAATGGTCTTCATCGTATTCTACAAGACCATATATAATAACAAATGAGATAGAAATAGTAAGGATAAGCAAAGGAAAAAAAATAGCAATTTTTATTTTATCCTGTCTATTAAAAAAAATCTTTTTCGTATTTAATATAGAAGGGATTTTGTTAGGAACAAGGTATTTAATATACCATATTAGACCTCCAGCGATTATTATATAATGAGCTGATAACAATAGAGAAGATATCCATAACTGCTCGACTAATTCCGTTAATACTATAATTGCAAACCAACTATCACCCACAACTAGTGATAATAATGCCAATAATTCACATAACCAAGTAATATAATGAATTTTTTCGTGTCTTATTCCTATTAAAATTAATATAGCCAAAAAAGCCAATACCGAATTTAAGAGCGGATAAAGGAACGTAATTATGAAAAAGATTTTCCCTCTTGACGTTGAAAGATTAGATAGATCCAAAGTTAGACTGAACATATATGCTAAAAATACAATAGTAATAGTTCCTAAGATAAAAAAAGTTTTTTTGTTTACTTTTCCTTTTAAATTTTTATACACTATTACTAATCTATATATCAAAAAGCCATACGCTGAAAGTAAAAAGATATCAGCTAGAGATGGAACAGGCGAAACTACATCTAAAACTACTTCATAATAAGACCATACAATATTAGCAGCAAACCATAATAGCAATCCTACTGTGAGTAAGAAGTTGGTTTTATCTGAACGGAATTTCTTTTCCTTATATACGATATAAAATGATATTATGGCCGCTGCTGATGAGTTTATTAATAGAACCCAATTTGCATAAATTATTTTATTTTCTGGTTCAGCTGAAAGGATAATAACATCTCCTATAGCTATAACTATCAAAATTGAAAAAAAAAGTAGGCGTGGAGACAATCCTTCTCTTGCTTAAATAAAAAAGGAATTATAAACTATTCTTCTTTTATTAATAATAAAGTAATCGAAGTTATTAGTATTAGTAAAGGCAAAATACTGAGGAAATTTGCATTACTCCAGGAATGGTCTAACACACTCAAAAACTGAACAAAGTCATTCTCATAAAGAGAACTTTAAACTTTAATTGAAATTTTAAAAATTTATATTGATAAAATTATGATCATATGAATATAATGAAACTTCGCTATATCGCAAGTGAGACTATATGTCTAATAATAATCATTATTGCTATTACTTTAGTAGCATCTAACTTCACTATGATTTTTTCTCAGTCTACTACTGATTCATTAACTTTTGATGATCCATTACTAGGAGTAAAGTTTCAATATACCGATGAATGGTTAAAGGAAGGTTCTTCTCTTTATGGAGCTAAAACCGAATGTCCTTCGTTACCATGTATGCGATTTCCTGTAATAACAGTTAGTATGTATCCAATCGTTGCTGAAGATTTTTCGCTTGATAATTATACTAGTGAACAAAGGGTGTCCCATGAGTTCGCTGAAGGATACAAACCTCTTGCACTGAATAATACAAAGATTGGAGAGAAAAATGCAACTCAGTATATTTATACTACTAAATCACCTTTTCTGATGGAAGAGGCTTCAAATGATATTATAAATTATGAAATATATACTACAGAAGGTATTAACCTCTATAAAATATCTTTTGCATCAATTCTTGATGAACAATTTGACAAGAATCTTAACTCATTTAAGAAGATTAAGGATACTTTTGAAATAGCTAGATAGAATGAAAAATATATTTTGAGGAAATTATCAACAACAATAATAATCAGAAGGTTTGGTTACAGTCGCTAAAAGTTTTTTCTATTATAAGAGTTTTATTTATCAACACCATGACAAATTAAAATTAAGAACTATAATAATAGCCAAATTTTTTTTCTAACATTAAGGCTCAACCTCTAACGATCATCTGGAGTACAAATTTAATACTCTAGGGTATGCTTGAAAAAAAGAAAAATGAAAAAATAATTATTTATTTTTCTTTTTTATTTTTTTTGATATTTCGTTGACTAGGTTATCAAATGGATCTTCTTTATCTAGTAGGTTATCTAGTTCTAGAGAATTCCTCTCAGTAGCAGCCATAGTTAATTCCAATAGTTTTTTTCTTCGCATTCAATTAAATAAATAAATGTAATTATTTATTTGTTGGTACAAAAAAGTATAAACAAGGTACTTTACGGTTCATCACTACTTGTTATATAAAATTTATAGAATTACTTTTATTAAGCATGGTTAAAAATTTTTATCATGAATTTTTCTATTGTAGAAATAATTAAGGTAATAGGTAAATCTAACCTTTGAATGAATTCGAAATAAGTTATATCATAATATTAGTCTCCCCTATATTTAGGGAATCACGTTAATACTTACAATCCTAATATTCCACACCGAAGTAATTCTATTTCAAATACGCTAAATTACTACCATACACGAGCATTATCGGTGACAATGTTATTAACACTCACATTCTTGACTTTATCAATTTTAGAAAATTTTTCACTTCTTATAAGTTTCGTATATAATTACATTACCAGATATTAATTTTGTATAGGTATGGATTATGTTTTATTAATGTTTTATTGTAAAAAATACCGTTTTTTAAAAGTTAACAATATTAATAATGTAAATGAAAAAATATTTACTACCAATATTCAACTCAATCAACGTTTAAAAATTGTTTTAAAAAATAATTAACTTCCTATCTCCACTCTTTACTGTTAATCAGATTTTGGTATCATCATATCAGCGACTTTTTTATTTTCAATTTCAATCTTATCATTTTTTAGTTAAAGCAGCAGCGTTAATCATTGTAACCAGTAAATAAATATCATTACCAGCCACAAACCATTTTGGTTTCAGTTACATTTGTTTACAAATAGATAACCAATGGAAATTGATATATTTTACTAATATGGGGAAGTCTTATAATATTTGGTTTGTTATTTTATGTCATTCAATATTTTTATTAAAAGAAACAATGAACCTCTGCTATTAAGGGTTCCAGCGTGTCATATATTCTAAAATTATTATTTATCCTTTATTAAAAACAATATATTTTTATATCAAATTTATTATACAAAAATAGCTGAGGTAAATACCATGAATATACGATCTAAACTGATAATTTTTTTTTAGTAATATCTTTAATACCATTAATGGTATTTGGAATTTTTACTTATGTAGAAATGGAACAAACAATAAAAACGGAGATCTTGAAGAAACTTGAAATTGTAGCTAAATTAAAAGAAAAAAATTTTCAAGATGTTTTTGAACAGAATAGTGAAAAATTAAACCTAGTTTCTAGCAGATATCAACTTAAGGTGGAATTAGATAATTATAACAATAATAAAAATAATAAAAGCGAATCACAGAAAATTATGAATAAGATAATTAAGGCCATAAAACCTGAAGTTACGAAGTTTGAAGATATAATTATACTAGACTTATCGGGTAAAGTAATTGCTTCCACCAATAATACCTATTTAAATACAATTCATAACAATGATACATATTTTATTGAAGGGAAAAAACATAATAACGTAACAATTTTATATAAGGATAAAAACCAGAAACTTAAATCATATTTAACTGGTCCACTTATACTTAATGATAAATTATTGGGTGTAGTAACTATATTTTATGACTTGGGTGATTTATTATCTATGTTTAAAGTATTTGAAGAACAAGTAGCTACAGGTGAAATTAATTTGGTAAAGAAGGATGGTAATGGTGATGCTCTAGTTATCAATCCTTTAAGATTTGCTCCTGAAGCATCTTTGAATTTAACAGTAAGTAAAGATAAAATAGAAACCCCAATAATTCAATCGTTATTAAAGAACGAGAAAACTTTTCCACAAGCTAAAGATTACCGTGGAATGGATGTCTTGGCTGTAACAAGATATTTAGAAAAATTGGGGTGGGGTTTAGTTGTAAAAATGGATAAAGCTGAAGCTTTTGTACCTCTTGAAAATCAAAAATATGTAACCATTTTGATTGGAGTTTTAGTCGGAATCGCTATAATAACGACATCAACATTTCTTGGTAATTCTATTTCTAAACCAATTCAAAAATTAAGAGATGTAATGAACGATGTTGCTCAGGGAAGATTTGATTCTAAGATTGATGTGAAAGGCACCCAGGAGATTGAAGATTTAGCTAAACAACTAGAGGTAATGAGATTTAATATATCAAATACAAACACCCATTTGAATGAGATTGTCAATGAAAGAACAAAAAAAATTGAAAATGCCCTATCAAATATAAAGGAAAAAGAAGAAGCTTTAGAAGAATCTAACAAAAACCTTCTTTTAGCTAATGAAAAATTAAGTCTTCAAAGTAAAATCCAGAGGGATTTTATAAATATAACAGCTCATGAACTACGAACTCCAATTGTTCCTATTATTACCCTTAGTGAATTACTTTATAGCATAATCAAGAAGGAAAATAAAACACAAAAGAATCCATCAAAAGAAAATGAGAAGAAACAAGAATTCCTTGAAGTAATTCTTAGAAATTGTTATAGGTTATATCGACTTACAGAAGATGTACTAGATGTAACAAAGATAGAAAGTCAAACCCTGAAAATGAATAAAGAAATCTTTCAGTTAAATGAGATAATAAAAAACGTTGTGAAAGACTATAGAGAGATTATAAACAAAAAAAGATACGGAAGTGATCAAATTAGCATAGTGTTTGAGCCAAGCAAAGACATTATATTTGTTAATGCAGATAAAGGAAGGATTATTCAGGTTCTTTCTAATATTCTTGATAATGCTCTTAAATTTACTAAAGAAGGAAAGATCATTATTACTATAAAAAAGGTAAAAGAAAATCAGGAAGTTATGGTTAGTATAAAAGATAGTGGAACAGGTTTAGATCCTGAAATAATACCACAATTATTTAAAAAATTTGCAACCAAATCTGAACAAGGTACTGGACTTGGTCTCTTTATATCCAAGAATATAATAGAAGTTCATGATGGTATAATGTGGGGAGAGAACAATTCTGAGAGTAATGGAGCTACTTTTTATTTTACTTTGCCTATCTGGCAATCTAACAAAACATTTGAAGATGGAGAGTGAGAGTATAAAATAACTAATATAAAAAAAATACTTTTAGTAGATAATGAAGTTGACATCACTTATGCACTAACTAATGCCCTGGAAAATGAAGAATTCAACGTAGAATCCTTTAATGACCCCATCATAGCATTAAACTCTTACAAGAGCAATTTTTATGATTTAATAATTCTAGATATAAAAATGCCAAACATGGATGGATTTGAATTATACAATAAGATAAGGGAGAAAGATCCCAAAGTGAAAATCTGTTTTTTAACCGCTAGTGAATTGTTTTATGAGGAATTCAGGAAAGCACGATTTCTATTAGTTGAGAAAATTGGGGAAGAATACTTTATTCAGAAACCAATTAAAACAGATGATCTGGTTCAAAAAATAAATGCATTAATTACGCAGAATGAGTGATCTACAATTTTGAGATAAAATTTTATGGTTAATAAAACTCATATAATCGTGTCTAAACTAGTGCAATTTAATTTTATTCACTATACTATTTCATTTATAAAACAATTTTACTAGTTTTTTTATTAATTTATTAATTTTTTACAGTATTTGTAATTATCTTTTTATCTACAGGTTTTTTCTCATAATTTGATTTTATTATTATCGTTACATAATGAATCATGCAACAAAGCATAAATGAGTACATTAGGTTAGTGAGTTCATTAGTTGCTTATACTCTATTAATAATTCCATTTTTTTGAAGTTTGTAAGAATTCTTTTCTTTCTTGAGCTAAATTGAGTATATCAGATTTGCTAACTAATCCAATTAATTGTGACTGTTTATCTACTATAAATATCCTACTCATTCGTTTTCTAAATAATTGTTTTAAAGCATCATTAACTTCCTTATCTGGACTCATTACTATTAATTCAGATTTTGGTATCATCATATCAGCGACTTTTTTATCTGCATTTTCTATTTTACCTTTTTTAGATACAGCATCAGTTGTAATCATCCCCACAAGTTGATTATCATCATTTATCACAGGAAATGCACTTTTCCAATAAACATTAAAATAATCTTTAATTAATTCAGACAATTTTAAATCTGGTTTGACCGCTACGAAATTTCTATTCATTATTTCCTTTAACTTTAGACCCTTAAGCCTTGTTGATAATTCATTCTGGGCTAAATATGTTTGAGCACCGTTGTTAAGAAACCAACCAATTATTATTAACCAGAATCCACCTAAAAATGATCCTCTTACTATAACAACAAATCCCAATCCTATTATTACAAATGATATTGCTATGCCTATTTTCGAAGCTATACTAGTAGCTAGATCAAAATCATTTTTCCATTTTGTTAATCCTGCTCTTAACATTCGTCCACCATCTAATGGAAATGCTGGGATCAAATTGAAACTCCCAATTATCAGATTAATCATGCTACTATACAATAAAATTCCCTCTATAGAACTGAGATAATTGCCAATATTTTGTTGGGTATCATTAAGGTAAGAAACTAGAATAAAAAACATCCAAAATAATCCAGATAAAGCATAACTGGTTAATGGACCAACTACAGCTATTTTAAATTCCTTTTTAAATTCTTTTGTTTCCTCTTTTATATCAGAGATCCCTCCAAAAATAAAAAGAAGTATTTGATTGACATGAATACCATATCGAATTGATAAAAGTGAATGAGATAATTCATGGAGTAATATTGAAACAAATAATATTATTGCACCAATTATCCCCATGGTCCAATATTGTAAAGTAGTTAGATTGGGAAAATAGTGTGGCATGAATCCTGTTGCCAGAGTCCAAGAAATAAGGAAAAAAACGATAATGAGTGTAAAATGTAATTTAATAGGTATTTTTTTTATTGTAAAAATTTGCAAAGACATATAGAGATACGTAGCGAGAATATCATTTAAAGATTATAATTATTATTTGGGTTGATAAATTAACATCATAAAACTCTTCGATTTCTCACTTTATTATAATTTTTTTAACTTATCATATAGCTTGAAATAAGATTATTAAAGATGTGGCTAATTAAAATTTGTTATAAATATTACATTTGTAAATCATTAAAATAATAGGTTATAGAACTCGAAGTTATTCTATGATGATAAGGTATACGGCTGATTTTGTTTTCTTTTAGTTAAACGAAAGAGCCTCACTTTGAGAGCAAGATAAAAGGAGTATAATGAATATTTTCGTAGCATGATTAATTTAACATTATATGCAATATAAGGATTTAGAATAAAACTTTCTCAAAAAGCAACTATTAAATTTGTATAGTTAAAGAATTTCTTTATAATTATTAATAGAAAATTTTTTTCTTATAGTAATACTTTTTGCAATATTTTAGAATTCTGTAATAATCATATATCTCTCATCAATTATAAATAAATTACACTTGATATTGTTTGAATCGAATTAACATTCCTATCGTGACAATAATAATCAGAATATTTTTGTTAGTACAACTATGCCAGTATATTGCTATCATTGTTCTTAAAAGAACATATTTTCCTCCTTCTATTTGATTTGAGAAGACAATCTATTATAAAAACAATAAATATTGTTTCATTTATGTTAAATGATAAGTTATTATAAATAAAGGAAATGATTTATTTCAAGTAATGAAGATAATGGTTATTTATTTTTTCAGTTTAATTATGATAACAACAATTTTTTCCTTAATAGGCTTGACAGATTTAAATATCAAGGCCTTTGCAATTGCTGACTCTAATTCATTCCTAACATATAACAATTCAAAATTTAATTTTTCAATACAATATCCATCAACTTGGGATATATCTGAGAATAAATTCCATCCCGCATTGGAGAATATTTCCAGTACTATAGAGATTAAGTCACCTTTTGAAGGATCTCAAGATTTATTGCAAGAAAAATTTCTTATTAGCCTAAACAAATTACAGGAAAATATAACATTCAATGACTATGTTGACAATGCTCTAAATGAATTCAAAAATGGATATAGAGATTTTAAACTTATTTCAAATAATTCTACAATGATCGATAATCATAATGGGAAGAAGCTAGCGTACTCATACATAGCAGGAGTAGACCCAGTAAGTATAAAATTGATAATGAATCACAATATAATTCCGGATGGAAACAAAGTTTATGTCCTTTCCTTTGCTACTCCTCCTGATAAATATTATGAATATTTGAGTATAATTCAGAAAATGATAAATTCGTTTAAAATTTTAAAGTAGTATCCAAAAACAGAAGAATATTGTTTATTTATTTTTTCTTAATTTTTTTATAAATTTTCACTATACTTGTCGTCTTCCTTTTCTTATTCTTTTTCCCTTTCATTTTGTTCTTTTTCTTTAAATGGTAACAGTGATTTCAAGATATTGTCTAACCATGATTTACTCATTCGTTCAGTTATCTCTGTTGATTCACGATAAAGGTTATTCATCTTTTCTATGCGTAAGGCCAATTCTTTATACAGACTTCCCATTTCCTTTGTAATCTCCGCTGATTCACGATACACCTGATTCATTCTTTGAGTGTCCTGAATAAACTGGTTATATATAGAGATGAAATTTGAAACAGAATTTTGCCAGAAAAGCATTCCAGGGCCAAAAGGGTCGTTTTTGTCAAAATTATCTTTTTTGTTAACGTTAGAATGATTATCCATAGCTATATAGTTTCGATGTGTGTTTTTATTCTTTCTATAAAATCTTCATTTATTATTAAAATTGTATTTGGATGGTATGGATATAACTTGATATAGCCATTTTTTTTTAATAAAAAATATTATATATTGTATGTTTTATGTAGAATTATATTTGAAATAAGCATCATTAAATAACAGTGCAACTTCACATGTGTTCAGTAGAAATTTCCAAATTGCAGACCATCAGTCTATTTTTATGCAGAATAAATTTTAATACTACTTACTTAGGAATAAACAAATTTTTCCTGTCGGAATTTTGATCATTTAATGAAAATTTCTTCCATTATTTTCTCTAAAGTAATTTTTACATTATTATTAGCTAGGATTCAATACACTATTAATTGGTTCAATATCTCTTCAATTTTTTACTTTATTGCATTAGATTTTAATCTGGATATAAATACACTTGGATTAATTACTACTAGTTTTCTCATTGGCGTAGGATTATTCCAAGTTCCTGCTGGAATTTTAGTCGCAAAGTACGGTCCTAAACGACTCAGCATAATTGGAATATTATTATCTTCAAGTATGGCATTGGTTTCGGGATTTTCTCAAGATGCGTTACAAATAACTATTTCAAGATTTGTAATCGGCGTGGGAATGGCATTTTTTTTCGGAGCAAGTGTTACCCTCATATCAAACCAGTTAGGAAAAGGAAACGAGGGTTTAGGTGTAGGATTATTAAATTCAGGTCATGCAATTGGAGCACTTTTGGGGATTTTTGGTTGGGTTGCACTTACAGAAATCACAGGCTGGCGGCTTTCAATCATTATTGGCGGAATAATGGGCTTAGCAATCGTATTAATAATGAGAATAGGATTATTAAAAGAAGATAATAAAAAAGATTTCCAAATTAAATCTAACGAATTAAAGAATGTACTATTAAATAAATCTCTAATAATACTTGGTATTACTTTGTTGGGTTATCAAACTGGAGCCAGTTTGACATTAACTTTTATTGTTTTATTCCTTATTGAAGAGATACATATTAACCCAATTATTGCTGGCCTAATTGGAAGTTTGAGCCTAATAATAGGAATAATTATATCACCAATTTCAGGTAAAATATATGACAAATTTAAGAATGCAAAGAAACTTTTGTTTATTTCAGCAATGCTATCTGCTTTAAGTATTATGTTAATTTCAACCAACTCCATATATATTATCATAATAGCCCTAATTACTTGTGGAATATTCTTATCGATTGGGTTTGTGGTAATATATGCCAGAGCAAGAGAATCAAAAAAAATTATTCCCGAATATCATACTCTTTCCGTAGGTTATGTTAACGGCATATCGTTATTTGGTTCCTTTTGGATCCCACTTATATTTTCCTTTACTGTGAGCCAGTTTAATTATACGACAGCATGGTTATGTGCTGGAATTACTATAATAATATTATCCCTTCCTATTTTAAGGTTAGATTCCGAAAAAAGGAGAGATAGTTAGTCAGAATACTTTGAAAGAAAAAAAGGAAATATTTAGAATTTTCGAATTTCTAATTACTAGATTGCATATAACGACAAAAAAATAATAATAATATAAAAAAATTTAAGTTGATAATTATTATACATTAAATGATTTTTTTTATAAAAAAGTCAAATAAATATAAAATTTACCAGCTCTTTTAACTGGTTCAATACTATTTTTTCGATTAAATACACGGTATTGGAACCTATCATAAAATAGGATCAACATTCCCATGAATACTAAAAATATATTTAAAGAAATATTTCAAAAGTAGATTAGACATTACCAATAAGAGCAAATAAAAAATCTATTATCCATTATCTTAAGTATTGTTATACGATATAATTAATGTTAGTTTTATTATTTAACATATATGTTAAAATATTATCTCAGAATGCCATTTCCAATAAATGTCATTTGCATCAGGAGGTTTTTCAGGAACTTCACTGATAATATCACCATCTAAAGTTATTTCTGTCTTGTTTCAGGACTTATTTTAAACTTATCCTCAAATATTCCTTCGTGACATTTTTATTTAAACCAAGATATGCAGATATTTCATCCAGCATTCTGTCTCGGGTCTTGGCGCGTCGAAATTCGTCTAATTGATTATTGATAAAAGCAACAGGATTTTCTGAGTTTAGTGCCATATTTAAAAGAGGTCCAAGAATAGACGCCCTTTTTGGCTGAGCAACATGCGAAAGAAGATTTTCTAATTGTTGGTACTGTGGAGCTAATTCATCTAATTTGTAATTTAATAAAATCTCTCTATCTTGATAATCTTCAATTCGGTGCAATGGTATCTTAAATTTTGTTTCTAACCTTGAATTTGTCTTCTCATGGAAAGACAAATTTTGGTGATATGGGATTTGGTTAGTATTTTGTGAATACATGTCTGAGAGCCGTAGATATCTATTATTTCCTTTATTCGCTAAATACTCTCTAAATAAGATCACAGAGTCTAGCGTCCCGTGTTTATTATTGCAATGTCGATTTGCATTCCATCGTCTTGTAAAGGTTTGTTCACACTCTTCGCAAATCCACTTAGGCGTTTTCATATTTTAATTATAGTAAAGTAACTCTTAAACTGTCATAAAGAGTTACTTAGAGTAACTCTTTTCACTTATGACGAATAAATTTTATTAATGATAAAAAATTTTAACAATGCAAAAAAGATAATCCAGAATTTTTGACGAATCATTTATCAAATTGTGATGAAAGTAAAGTTGGAATCTCAAGAAATTTTTCTATCTCTGCTTTGTATCTTTATGTTTTCAAGTTTATTGAAAAATCAAATTATAAGCACAGTTATCAGGTATAATATCCTGTTCTCGTAATTCTTTTGCTAATTCTCTCATAAAGTCAGCATCATAATTATCCCACTCATTTCTTATTTTTGCTATTATATTCGATACAGTTCCTTGACTTATACCGAATGCTTGAGCTATTTCATCCCTAGTTTTTCCTTTAAGCCAGACAGGGATTATACTTAATTCGAAATATCTTGGAATTATTTCTTCCAAACAATTATTTGGTTTTTACCAATATTATTAAATAGAATATTCGTCAAATATTCCGTCATATTTATTTTGTCTTTGGCTAATGTGTCAATAAGTTCGTCAAATATTTTATGCGTAATTAATCTATAATAAAGAAAACATAATTATTTTAATTTCATTTATTTGAATAGATTTATAATTTCAGTATATTCTATAATATACAAATATGTAATAATTTTCCAATTGGTTCTTCTTAATTTAATACAGTAGAACATGTTGTTGGAAACAAGGAAATACAGTACACTGTCTAACTATAATCCTACATTGGAGGATCTAAAAAATGTAATTTGTAGCTATTACAGAATAAGAAGAATTAATATGTATATTGCAAAATTATAAACAGAATAATAGATTTGGACTAAAGTTACAGAGTATAGTTATAGTTTTTCACTTTTTCACAAGAGGCTATTAAAAGAAATAGTATGTAGATTTCTAACCAGCTCTAGTTTTTCTAGAATATATTTTCTCTAAAGCCTTTATTAGACTTCTGAATACCAGTTAGTTAACCTTCATTTTTAATATTTGCCCTCGGAGTTCACCCTTCGGGTAATCTTCAGTATGAACAACTACATACGTTTCACCACTTTGCATTGCTAACACAAGATCAGAAATTGTATTGCCTTTCATTGGACCTGTCAAAGCTGACTCATCAAAATTTCCACTAAAAGAGAAGGAGCTAGATCGTTGTGTTATTGACGAAATATCTAAAATTTTTGGCATATCATCTATTAGATCTCCACCATTACCTTTAGGCTTAAACACGGTGGCTAGGACATCACCATTTGTTCCCGCTGTACCCCTATGAATTTGAACAGAGGTAACTTTTCCTGTATTTAATATATTTATTTGATAGGATAAGGAATTCTCCGAGACTTCAAAATTTGCTATCCCTGTTCCGCCTGTTTTAACAGGAGGTACTACTTCTTTTCCGGAGAATGTTGCTGTAAAACTAAGATTTTCTTGAGCATAGGCCAAACCAAACACATGTATTCCGGTGATTAATAGAACAGAACCAACTAAAACAATAATTCCCAGTGAAAGAAATTTATTCATATTCTAATAGATATCCTATTATTTAATTAGATTTCTATCAGATTATAAAAAACTTATGAAATGATTGCATAGGATTCATGTATATATTACGGAATAATTTATTGACGACTACGACCTCAACTTTCATTTTCACTGAATAATCATAAAATAATAATTAACTCATCAAATTAAACTCAAAGCTTTCCTGCTTCTTTTAGACGAGATATCATTCTAGCTTCACCTTCTTTAAATCGTCGTTTGTCATCTTCTGTTTCTAATAAAAGCTGTGGAACCTCCATAGATTTCCCATATTTATCTATTGAAACGGTAGTAACATATGCTCTTCCTGCATGAACTCTTATATTATAATCAAGGTCTTCTGCAAAAATATTTACTTCAATCTCCATTGAAGAACGTTTAACATAATTTAACCTTGCTTCAAGTATCAAAGAGTTGCCAATAAATATTGGTTTAATAAAAGTCATCCTATCAATACTTGCAGTAACAACATTTGATTGATTAGCATGTCTTTTAGCGACTATACCAGCTATAAGATCTACATTTTTTAATATAACACCGCCAAATACATTTCCTTTCGGATTGGCGTCTGATGGTAACATCATGAGTGTTGTTTCTGCTTTTGATTCATTAGAGGTTTTTTTTAGGTTCTTAAATGGGCTTTGCAAATATAGATACCTCAATGTACTCATAATTATGAATATATAAAGACTAACTAATCATACCAAATTTTTTGTTCTAATATAAATAATAGTAGCTTAGTACTAACAAGATATTGTAAAAGTTATAACTGTGAAATTTGTATTTTAGTAAATTTTAAAGATAATATAATAGGAATTAATTAAAATTTATCTTCGATGTATTAAAATTATACAATTTATTTCATTTCAGGTTTTAAATATCGAATCGTTTATTTAACATTAGATCAGTGTTTTATCATTTGAATGCACTAGATAAAAGTAGAAAAAAACAAACATCATGGTGTCTTGATTGTGATAAAGTTTTTGATACCAAACTAGATGCTGAGATTCATAAAGAAATTTTAAATCATAGACTCAAAATTACAGAATTCTGGACAATATCAAGATAAATAACCAATTAACATATACACTTGTGTATTTTAAAAATATATTTTCTAAAATAAAAAAATATAAAATCTAATTCTTCCTAATACCGCTGAATCCAGCTCCAAGAATTTCTTTTCTACAGATTTTGAGGATATGATGGATGACTTCTTTTATATTATCAATCATGTTACCTAGTATTCTTACTACTATTCCAGAATCATTGGGCAATATTGAACATCTTGCTACTACTTTATTGTATTTTATTATGTCTTCATTGATTTTTTCATGTAGAATACTTACATATTTGGATGGAACTAATAAGTACATATTTGATAACATATTAAATTCTTCCAGAATCCCAAATCTTTTTAATTTATTTTTTTTTGGTTCTAGTAATGCTGTGTCAACAAGCTTTAATGACCCAGAATGGCTTTTGGCTATAGTCTTTAAATAACATACATCATAGTCAAAAGATTCACCCATAGCCATTCGACCAGGAACTATAGTTTCAGAATATATTAAGGTTGCATCATCATGTAAATTAAGATTCACAGATTGATAGAATCGTGAATCTCTATAAGGTATAATTTGATCAGGAACATATTCAAAATAGCAATTACTGTCTAATGATATATTCAGGATTTGTGTTGCAAAATTTTTCTCCATCCTGTAGAGCCGAGTAGCTCCTTGAGTAGTTATATGAGCTATTGCATTTTTAGCTAACTTTATATCAATTCTATACCTATCCCCTTGTAGCACTCCCCCAGATGGAGATATGATGTATATATAGGCCATAGAAGGAAGACTTTCTTCAAGATACAGAGCTCTTTGAGTAAATAAAGGTACTTTTGAGAATTGTTCCTTGATAACGGTTTTATTTACTTTATCATTTTTTTCTAGTAGTAAAAATAGAGCCCCCAATTTTCCTGCTTTTCCTACACTTAGTTGACTAAGCTCTGATTCGTAAGATAATACTTCTTGAGGAATATCGTCTGGAATAAAATATTGCAGGTCTTTCAAGGTAATTATTCAGTTTTCTGTATTTTTGGTGGTATATCAAATAAAACATCTTTTACGATATTATTTACTACTTCTTTAATTCCCTCCCCAGTTTTACAGTTTACCAAAACAAAAGGTTTATCTTTTCTAATTAATTTGGCATCTCGTTCCATTATCTTGAGGTCTGCCCCAACATGTGGTGCTAGATCAATTTTATTAATTACCAACAGATCACAGTTTTCTATTCCAAGACCACGTTTTCGGGGGTATTTATCTCCACCTGCAACATCAATAATATAAATAAAATAATCAGCAAGAGCAGGACTGAATGTGGTTGTAATATTGTCTCCACCACTTTCGATAATTATTAAATCTAACTCTTGATTATGAGCTGATTCAATTTCTTCAACAACGGAGAGATTCATGGAGGGATCTTCTCTTACTGCAGTATGGGGACATCCACCTGTAGCTAATCCAATTACCAAACTTTCAGGCATAAGCCCTCTTTCTGATGCTAAATTCCTTCTCATTCTATCAGCGTCTTCTTTTGAAACTACATCATTGGAAATAATAGCAGATCTATATCCTATTTGACTTAATAATGGAACAAATTGTTCTATCAACATTGTCTTACCAGAACCTACTGGACCACCAATACCGACTCTAGCAATTCTTTTAAATGTCATAGCAAGATAATGAATAATAATTTATGTAATAAACATTTTTGAATCCATTCTTTCATGTTTCATTTGAACAAGATCGATACCTGGACTAAACTGCCATAAATGTGAGAAATGTCTATTTATATTGTTGTTTATAACAGTTGTAATAATCGGTTTTAGCTCATGAATAACCTGTTGTCCTTCTATATGCTGTAACATTCCAAGTCTAAGTGCAGCACCTGTGATACTAACTGTAAATCCATATAATAAAATTAGACATGCACGTTCTTTTTTTATATTTAAACTATTTGATGCCAGTGCTAGTGCAACTGGATATATACCATTTGCAGTCTTGTTCTTTATGGAGTTATAATATGAAGAAATTAAATTATTATCTGGAACAAAGCTCAATAAGCAATTCAAAAGCTGTCTTCCTGACCTTGTTGAAGCCTCCCGAATCTCTTTTATTAATTTCATTGAAAATAAAATATGATCTATTTCTATTATTTTAGTAATATTTTCTTCTTTAGCAAAGTCATACGCATTTGCAAGAGCGGCACAATCCGCAGGTCCTATTTGGTATTTTAAACAAACTGTTATAAATTCGATGATTTCTTGCTTAGTTTTGATTCTTCCATCATAAAACAATGTTTCTAGACCACTAGATGTGGTATACATTCCAGTAGGAAAGAATGAATCTCCAAGCTGAAGCATACTAACTTCATCTACAAGGGGATCTACAGGAATAGCAGTATCATCAGCAGCAATAGGAGAGTAATTCATATTACTACTATTATCAATAACGCCTATTTTACTACCAAATCTAGTGCTCATGAATATTTGATCCCTCATCTGGTTCAAAGATCATGTTATCACTTCGAATATCAATGAATTTACTAAATGATGAAAACATCTTTTTTAGCATCTCCAGTTCTGTTTCAGCTTGTATTGGAAAAATTACCTGGTTTTTTGTTACCTTTATAGGTCTATGTAAATTACCGAGACTATGTCCAATCCTAACAGAGAGTGGAAAAATATTTTCTTTATCTTCGTAGTAACTTTTGAAGGTGATTATAGCTACAGCCTCTGATTCAAGCGTCAATAATATCATTTTTTTGTTATCCATAAAAATTACATCATCATTTCTTAAATTTGGGTTACGTTCAAACATAAAAGCAACATCCGTTTTCTTGTCTGTACTTTTTCTCATTCTTAATTTTTCTGTTTCCATTCTAGTTATTACAACTTTTTCGCAAAGATTATTTTTTAACATCTCTTCATATTTTTTCCT
>DASVEV010000040.1:0-4492 GCA_036380415.1 Nitrososphaeraceae archaeon | reverse complement strand
CAATAATATTTTTTGGATCCATAGATAACACCTTGTCAAAGTAAGTTATAGACTCGTTAAATTTACCTAAACTATTAAGTGACATACCTTTGTTATTAAGAAAGGTAACTTCATCTAATGTTGTATTTGAAGTAGTAGTAGCTGTTGATAATTGTATTGGAGATATTCCTACCATAGCTAGCATAATTATAGAACAATAAAGTATTGCTCCCAATACAAAAACAAATAATGATAATTGTATTCTTTTTAAAGGATCTTTATAACTTTTTATCATAACAGCATTGTTGAGAAAGGTATAATATTAATAGTTTTAGCAAATATAAAACCATATGTGGTTGATTCTTAACTATATCAATTAACCTATATTCAATAAAAAATATAACAACTATTTTCCAAATCTATGATAATAAAAACTTAAAGTTACAAGTAACATAAAATTTTAAATATTTTGTTACCGATCCCAATTACAGATCATGCTAGAAGCTTACAGAACCCATTTGTCTTTCAATTAAAGTTTTTTTTAATCAGGATTCATTAGTTTATGAATCAATAATTTATTTATAAAAAAAATTAATTTAATTACAATCCTGCTATATCTTTCTGACCAATAACTTGGTTGGCTTTATTTTTATCAATAATTCTTCTTCTGAACTATTTCTCCTGCCATACTCTTCGGCTTTATCACTATCCATATATCTTGCCGCTATTATTTTAGCCCATTTAAATAGTTCGTTTGGTTCTTTACTAATTATTTCTGCAACACCATCAATAATAACAAATGAGTAAAGAGGAACTTGATCATCTACACATAGACGGACTCGATTGTAACGTTGAATATTTTTTGCTTTTACTGAATTTTTACCTGTATTAAAAATGATATTAACTTCTTCATCAAGTGTATACCATATTGGAACTACATGTGGTGTTCCATTCTTGTTAATTGTTCCAAGTTTCCCTGGAAATGTCCCTTGCAAAAGAAAATTTCTAATTTCATCTTTAGACATTTCTGGCATTAGTATTATTAGTTGGATAAAATAATTATAAGTTAGATCAAATCTATCACTAAAATCTTTAACTACAAAATTGTATTAATTATAAAGTAACGAATTATTCTATGGAATGAATAATCTCCCCTTTAAAATGTAAGAGAATTAACTACTACCCTGGAATTTTTGTCTTTAGATGATCTTATTTTGCATGTTATACTATTTCAATTATAAATTCACATAAATAGAGTACTAATATTATACCTATTATAGAAAAATAAAAAAGTATGATATATATTACTATTTCTATGTCGGTAGAAACCATAACAGCCAAACTCTGGCAAGAAAAAGTGATAGATTCTGTCCTTCCTCTAATAGTTAATTTTAGTGCAGTTCGTTGTGGTTTTTGTCAAGCTTTAGAACCATTATATAATAGATTGTCTGAACAATACAAGGATAATTTAGTTTTTCTAAAGCTTATGGTAGATGATAAAAATAATCAGGAGTTAATAGATCGTTTATCGATTGAAGGTACACCTACATTAAAGTTTTATTGTAAAAATAGAGAGATAGGCGAACATATTGGATATGCAATAGAACCAATAATAAAACAAAAGATAGAAATATTTTTATCAGAAATGGAATTCTGCATTAAGAATAGTACTCCATTACCTAAAAATATTCAAGATAATACCAGATGAGACACGAAAAGAATGTAATTCTTTTTTCAATGACGACGCTTATAGTTGGAATGCAAAATTCAGTTCTTGTGCTTGAATCTTCAGAGATCCCAATTACATTTCATGCTCGAAGCCCTCAGAACCCCTATAATATCACTACTTACACTGTATAAATATTAGGTGGCAGCGAAAAAGGGCTGATTCCTATTAATAAGGTCTTGATACTGTCGTATCGTCCCTCCACCTATCCGAAAGTAAATGTATAGAATTGAAATCCTTTACCTTTAACATCAATTACAATATTATGAACAGCGTAGTTGTTATGTATAGCTAAATTATACAGCCTTTGTCCGTCTATTCTGAAACTACCATCAGATGATAAATCCTCGCCTAGTGATTTGTTCGATGTTGATGCTGCAGCTGTTGTTCCTTCTATTCCTTCATCATTAAAAACAGCTCCTCCACCCTTTCCTCCTGCTATTATATTTACAGATTTTGCATAATATGTCAAAACAATGCGCCCAGTATCACTTTGTAATTGCATATTATCAGGGTTGTTTTTCCAATTGCCTTGAAGATAAGCTATATGAAGTTTGAAATTTGTATTAGATGGGATTGAGTATGAAACTGTCTGATCTGGTTTGAAGCCTTCAGGATTTCCAAGGGGTGTTCTGGCTGTACTATACCCTATGTATATTTCCGGTGTTGTGCTCTGTCTTAAATCTACATAATACAAACTTCCTGGTTTAATTACTGTAGTAGGTTTTGTATTGAAGCTTATCTCTTTTGCACCCATTAGAGCAGCACGTTCTGCTAGCAGCAACTGAATTGCTTTTTCTATTTGATCATAACTACCTTCACCTATGTGATCGTATCTTATATTTCCTTGAGTATCAATCAAGTAAAACCTAGGCCAATACTGGTTTCCATAAGCATCCCAAGTTCCATGGTCACTATCCAGTATTACAGGATAACTAATCCCAAATCTTTGGACAGCAGCCTTCACATTGGTATAATTCTTTTCAAAGGTAAATTCAGGTGAATGAAGACCAACTATGACTAAACCCTTATTAGAATATTTTTGATTCCAATCGTCAATGTACGGCATTGGACGAATCGAGTTAATGCATGTGTATGTCCAAATGTATACTAAAACTACTTTTCCTTTAAGAGATGAAAGTGTTAGCGGATTATTATTAGGTGTATTGATGTAGCCACTTATTTGAGCAAATTCAGGTGCCTTTTTGAATTGTGACTCATTAACTTGCTGGAACTGAGTCTTATTGATTTTCATAGTTACGGTATGATTTTCTATCGTTGTATCTGCTACTGCAGGATTAGTTATCCCAAATCTTTGGACAGCAGTCTTCACATTGGTATAATTCTTTTCAAACGTAAATTCAGGTGAATGAAGACCAAGTACGAGCATGTCTTTGTCTTTTTGTTGTATTGGCCATACCTTATTAAGACCAGGGTTGTTGAAATATATTGTAAAACTAAAGATAACATATAGTACCATTATTGCAACCACTAATGCACTAATATTATCTCGATTCATTGTTTAAGTTCCGCTCCATTCTTTCAGTCTTTCATCACACGCATGTACATCGTGGCAAAAGTAAATAAGGATTCTCATTTCCATTAAAGCATTTTTATGTTCTATTCGATATGAAAATCACAATGGTTAGCTTTGGCTTTTGTTCTTAGCTTTTGTTCTTAGTTTAATAAAAAGCAATAAAATACTCCATAAACGCCGAAACGCAAATGACCCTAATCCATCATTTAACAAGTAATGTCAGTAGCTTTTACAGCACTACACCAGACGTTAAAATTTGATCCAAAAAATGATTAACATAATTTACAAAATACGGACTATAGGTTTATAGTAATCAATTTCTATTTAAATCTAATTACAAATTGTGTTACAATTAGTTAATTTTAAATTATCAAAAACTTTATTAATTATGTTACCTAACCTATACACTAATATTTATTTCAAATAGATTTTAAATTTAGATGAAAATATATTCAATAGAACTTAATTCTACACCATCAAATATCTCATGCTTTGTAATAGAATCCTTAGTTAAAGTATTACCAACTACAAATTTGTGTCAAAATCAGTTCACACACCTCCAAGCCCGCTAACCAATTGGGGTCATAATACTGTATAGATGACAGTTTGAAAGAAACTAAATGGTTGAAGGTACATCTTGAGGAATAACAACAACCATATGGATATATGATTCAATTCAATAGCTATTAACACTCTAGACCATTATGAATTTACTCATTCTTATTATATCCTGTCAAAAAAGCCCATGAATCCATTTCGTTTCATTTACTTATTTTTGGTAAACCAAAATCAGGATTTGTCCTTTTTAGCCGATACTAGAAAATATAGAGGAGTAGCTATAAACAGTACAAGGCTTACCTGAGTACTTATAAAAGATATAGCAACTGCGATCAAATAAATAGTAGGTCCTAAAAGAAATCTTCTTGACATTATTGTTATAAAGGTGGGATCAAGATCGCTATCTACTAAATGATGATCTTTTGTAGCATACCGCCATCGTATATATTCCCAAAATCCAATTATGCTTATATTGACTGCATAGATAATTACCGAGATCTGCTGATCTCCATACTCTCCAATCAGAGATGTTGAAAATGGTACAAATGCTATAAACATTAGATAAAAGATAGTTATCCAGAGAAAGGTTCGATTTGCTCGTTTAACGTAGTGGAACTGATAATCATGGGCAATCCAAAAAAAACCTAAAATTATAAAACTTGTTCCATAACTTAGAATCACAGGCCATAACT
>DASVEV010000039.1:0-34054 GCA_036380415.1 Nitrososphaeraceae archaeon | reverse complement strand
GGACACTGATAATCAGCAAACTCAACTATTGTTATATTAGCTTGTTCATTTCCTAGTGCAGAGGCATTAGCGGCAGATGGACTTAACAATTTATTTAAAAACATCTCAGGATCTAGAGGATCTTGACTATTATTATTACCTTTAGGAGCAAAATTTAAAAAACCAGCTATAGTACCTAGGAACATAATCGCCATTAACGAAACACTTGCAATTACAATTTTTTTTCTCATTTGTTAGATATTGTTATTAACAAACTTATTAATCATGTGGAACTTGATTTCCATTTTTCAGTACAATTAAATTAATCTCAAATACGTTAAAAGTTATGGAATCTGGAGTTTTGGGTAGTGTTTCTTATGAGTGTATGAGATGTGGAACTAGTGTAACAATAGAAGAATTGTCTGCATTGCCTGAAATAAAATGTATTTGTGGGTTCCGAGTTTTTAGAAAAGCAAGACAGCCGGTTGTAAAACAGATTAAAGCGATCTAATAATACTCTTTCTAAAGGTATTTCCTTATGTGGTAAGATAATAAAATACCAAGTTATTTATATCTTAATCGCTATTTTATAGTGTGAAAATAATTTGTCCTGATTGTAAAAAGACAGCCCATCTTGAAGATGATTTTTCCTTTGTAAGATGCAGTTATTGTTCATTGGATCTTACTTATGGTGAATATGTTAAATATGTGGCATATAAAGACCCACGATATAGTGATATATTGAGTGATTATAAAAACAATAGGTGATGCTATTCTAAAGTTTTCATTTTCGAATCAAAGTTTTTTATTACTTTTCATCAGAGTTATATTTGTGCAATTATAATTATGATATTTTAATATTAACCTGCGTTTACATATACAATTAACGCTATAATAAAAAAGATTTCTATGTTAGCGTTAATTTATAAAAACAAAACGATTTGAATTGTTTCTTAAAATATTTATAAAAAATAACAAAAAATCAATATCAATGGATATTTACAAGGCTTGACCATTGGTTAGTGGTTGGTTATTGCCCTTGTTCATATCCTGTATTTTCTTTGTCAATTGTAATTGTTAGATATCAATAGTTATTTTTTTACGTATTTATTCATGAGTTGGAGCTCTCAATAGTCATTATAAACAAATATAATATTAAAAAAATATTATCATTTTTATTATTCTTCTTTATCTTATTAATTAGTAATGAGTACGAGTGAAAAAAAAGTAAGTGAATTAAGACCTGGAATGAGAGGAGTAAATGTAAAAGTTAGGATAGATAGTATTTCTGAACCACGATCAGTAAACTTAAGAACAGGAGGACAGGCAAAGGTCGCCGATGCTCAAGTTTCAGATGAAACGGGCGTGATCAAGTTGTCTCTATGGGATGACCAAATTAGTATGATCGAGGAAGGAGACATGGTAGTAATTGAAAATGGATATACACATGCATATCGAGGAGAAAATAATCTCAATATTGGTAAATACGGGAAATTACAAAAAATATGACAAATATTCTAAATTATTCATAATATCATTTTGAGTTTATTAACTGGGATGTTGAGTTATAAATGGGATTTTAAATAATCTTGATGTGAACTCCAATTTTATAGGAAAAATAGCAAGTGGTATTCCAAATCAAATTAATGTTGTTATAGAAATACCAAAGGGAAGTAACATCAAATATGAGATTGACAAAGACAGTGGTTTGTTATTTGTAGATAGAAAATTGTTTACTGCAATGTTTTATCCATGCAATTATGGTTTCATCCCTTCTACTTTGGAAGACGATGGCGATCCTGTGGATGTTTTGGTTATTGGTGAATTTGTATTAGTTCCTCTTTCTATAATCAAAGCAATTCCGATAGGTGTGTTATTAACTGAAGACGAGGAAGGACAAGACTCTAAAATAATTGCAATACCCCTTAATAAAATAGACCCTACTTTTTCCTCTATAACGGATGTTCATAATATACCAAATACTTTAAAAAAGCAAATTGAACATTTTTTTGCACATTATAAGGAATTAGAAGGCGGAAAATATGTAAGAATTACAGGATGGGGGAACAAAGAAATGGCGGAAACAAAAATAACTGAAGCTATTGAGAGATATTTGAAAACTTGACTTTTTACCTTGATTATAATGCTTTGAATTGTTCACTCCATCTCATATAAGCTCTAATCATATCTACGCTGACACTAGGTTTTCTTATTTTTATAATTTCTTTAAAATCATTCATAGATATGGAACGCGGATTAGACGCTGCTTCCATTGCCTTTCCACTTTCAAATAATTCATTAACAACCCTTAATTGTGCGGCTTGACAGATGTCTTTAATATCACTAGCACTATACCCCTGAACAAGTTTGGTTAACTCCTCTATTTTTAGTGTTTTATCTTTTTTTAATGGCATTGTATATTGTTTAAATAAATAATTTCTTGATTCGTTATCAGGTAAAGTAACGTAAATTCTCTTCTGAAACCTTCTAAGAAAACCTGCCTCCAAGCTCCAGGGTTTATTCGTCGCGCCAATAACATATAATTTTGAAATTTTCGATTTATTATTTATTCCATCCATCTCAGTTAAGAATTGGTTTTTAACACGTATTTCTCCTCCTACTTCGCCATTCCTAGTTCCTATTAAAGAATCTATTTCATCGATAAAAAGCAATATCGGAATATTTTCACTTTCGCATAACTTATTAGCCATTTTAAAAAGTTTTGAAACATTTTTCTCAGCTTCACCAAGCCATTTACTCATCATTGCAGCTGCATCAACATTAACAAAATAACCGTCAATCTCCGCGGCTGAGGCTGCTGCAAGTAATGTTTTTCCACACCCTGGTGGTCCATATAGTAGTATTCCTCTTGGCCATCCTAACGGGAATAAATCAGATCTCTTTGTAGGATAAACAATAGATTCCCTTATTGCTCTTTTAGCATCGTCAAGACCAATTACTTCATTCCACGAAATATTAGGTTTTTCTTTCATAATTAAACTATCAAAATCCTCACCAAGTGATTCCTTTGGCTTCCTCATCTCGCTTCCTATTTTTCTTTCAGAATTGTCAGTATCATTCTCAGCTATATCTTCAACACACTTTCCTTCTTCGTCTTCCAATACATTTGATGACATTTGTAACGATTTAATTCTGTTTAAATAAGCATTAGATCTTTCTAAATATATCTTATTTAATTTGTATTCCGGATAAATTTGGATTAATTTATTCAAAGCCTCAATAGCTCGTTGATAAAATTGAATAGCCTTTAATTTTGAACCTTGTGAATCAAGCCTTATAGCTTCAGCCGCCGATTTACTTGCACTATTTTCTAATTCCTGTGGAGCTAAAATCATAATTCGTGTCGATGCTATTAAGTTCATAATTGATTTTTAGTACTATGATGTAAATCTTAATTGTTCTAAACACTAAAAATAATATACAATAAATTTTAACCTTTATATATTCAGAATTCTATTTCTTTACCATTCAATCAATATTAAAGAAGAAATACCCTGAAATGCATTTCTCTAATTGACTAGAAGTAAGATGAGATCTTATCTTGTTTAATTGGTTTTTTTATACTATGGCTTTGTAATGATGCTCTAACCAAGTTAAGTATGTCTTTATCTTTTGTCTCATCTACATATACAACATATATTAGAGACCGACTTTTTTCCTCTGTTTTTCTTATTACTCGTCCTATTCTTTGTATTAGTTGATGCATATTTTTCGTATTTGATGCTATTATGGCTATACTTACAGACGGTATATCGAATCCTATCTCCAAGGTATGTACTGATAACAATACAAAAAAATTTTTCCCCCAAGAATCTAAAATGTCTTGTCTTTGTTTTGTTTTTACTTTATTATGGATAACTTCAGAAGGAATTTTATTTTTCTTTAAAATTTCACTTATATTATTTATGGATTCTATTGTTTCACTAAATACCATGATCTTTTCTTTTGGATGATTTTTAATTATATTCACAGATTCATTTAATTTTGAGTTAGTTTCATTCAGCAATTTTTTTCGTTTATGAACACTTTCAAACCATAACTTTGCTAATCTGGCTCTTGATCCCCCTGTTTTTAATAATTTTGATACTATCAAAGGATTTGATGCTCTAAGTTTTAATGATATATCTTTAATTATGGTAGTTGTCTGCTCATATATTTTTCGTTCTTCAAAATTCAGTTTCACTGGTTTTAATATAATTTGTGGTTCACTTAATCTTCCATCATTAACCGCTTCTTTTAGCATATATTTTTTTACTGGAGGAATTAAATTCATTATCTTAGAATATCTTGGATCATTTTCATCAATTGTCGCTGTTAAACCTAGTATTAATTTATCGTAATTATCATGCAATACGTCAAAAATTTTGCTGAATCTTTTGGCAGTTTCACTAACCATGTGCATTTCATCAAGTATAATCATATCTGATTGTCTTAGCAAATCAAAATTTTTTATAATGCTCTGATAAGTGCTAAAGGTAATTTCCTTAATATCTTTTTTTTCTCCATAGTAAACTCCAATTTTTTCTTTTTTTATACCGTATTTTATCAGCCTTTTGATATTTTGTTCTATCAATACAATTCGTGGAACCAAAAAAAGAATTTTGAAGACTATTAGTGGATTCTGTTCTCGGATTAGAGAAGCCATTTTTCTTGCGCATTCAAAAGCTATTTCCGTTTTTCCTGTACCAGTACTATAAATAATAGACCCTTTGCCTTTCTTATTCATCCATTCATCAACTGCATCGATCTGATCCTTTTTTAAATCAAAAGGAAATTTTAGATGCATTATTTCAGACAAGAATATTACAATAACAAAGAAGTTATTAATAATTTAGGTTGTATTATTGATTTTTTTATATTAGTAAGATACAAAATATTTGTATTAAGATTTCGACCATTTAAATAGATAATAGCATATTTTAATAACCATTGTAAATGAAGGTTTTTGTTTTAGAACTAAAACAAGATGATCCAACTAAATGTACTGCAGCTAAATTGGTAAAGTTTAATTTAATTCAATCAAGTCGATTTGTACCGAAAGATACTATAGTTTTAAACCCATTCTCTAAAATTGCATTATCAAAAACCGACAAGAGTATCGCTAAATCACTCTGTGCTATAGATTGTTCTTGGAATTGTTTTGATGAAACAATAAAAAAATTCAAGATCCTTAAAAAAAGAATTAATCGCCGTCTTCCATTACTTCTAGCAGGAAATCCTGTAAATTATGCAAAATTAGGAAAATTAACCACTGTTGAAGCTATAGCAGGTTCTTTACTTATACTCGGTTTTCAGTCAAATGCAAAAGAATTATTGAATAAATTCAAATGGGGTCATACGTTTTTAGATTTAAATGTTGAGCTATTAGAATTATACAAAGACCAAGAAGACCCTAATGAAATTCTTAAAATCGAAAAAGATTATTTTCCAAACCTATATTAGGTTATATTTGATTATAAATTTGTGAGCTAGTGAACGAGTGACTCGAAAGAGAGGAAACTCCTCCCTCATAGCAGGCACTCAAATTAGAGATAATTAGCTGGAGACAGCTGGCAACGTAACAGAAAAGTATCTAGAGGACTGATTATAACCCTATGATGGCTAATAACCTGAGTTTGTCTTTCCTAGAATGAAACTGACGACTTGAGTGGAGCAAGGCCAAAAAGAGCAACATGTACCTGCACTGGCTCAGGTTGGCCGCTAAGCGAAATCTCGTATAAAACAGAAGGAGGGTTATTGCTAGCACACACTCCTTTCAAATGTGTGTTCTAACAATAATTATTAATATAGATTGATAAAATATTATTGGCAATTAAGGGATGTTAGTAACAACAACAGCAACAACAATACTAGAAAAAAAATAGATTTAGTAACAAAATGTTGCAGATCTTTCATCAATAACTTGCTAAAGGATTTATCAAACAAAAACCGTGAAAATGAGCCAAATAATTTTAGATTGGAATTACTTGAACAAATCTATTATGTTGTTGATAACTATCTAATGAGCGTTTCTCTATCTAAAAAGCCGGGAAAATTGACATCTAATCTATTGAGTAGTATGGAAGATGTTAGGTTTCTAACTCAACTATATGCTAGTGGTTGTACTGAAAGCTGAAATAAGGACAAAGATCTTGAAGCAGTATCAAACAGATCAATTAGTTTGATCCTCCAAAATAAGAAAATAAGAAATAAACAAAAGTTAAAGAAGCAGTTTATAAAGATTTGGATGTGCCAAATGACACAAACGAAATCATAAATATAACAATTCAAACTTTAGCCTTAGCAACAAAGGAACAAATTCTTATTTGAATAATTCTTTTGGTATTACTTGATACATAGTTTTCTCTCTTCTTTTCTCTTGTATTTTTAATAGGTTGAATTTATTTTGTTTGTAAAAATCAACTGATGAAGGTATGGCATTAGAACCAAAACCTACGTCCAATCTTTCAGAATATTTTAATGCTTTTCTCATACACCATTGTATAATTATTTAGCCATATGCTTGTCTTTGATATTTTTTATCAATTGCTAATTGTCCTATTTGTAAAGCAGGATATTTTTTGGGTCTAATTTTTAAAGTTTCATTAAAATCCATTAACTTAGTTCATACTTCACCAATAGAGATGGTTATAAATCCCACTAGGTCGTCCAAATGAATAAGATGAGTGCTTCCTAGTCTTTCTTTCTGATAAGAAACTTCTTTATGAATAAAGTTGTTTAATTTTTACTCTCCACAATACAAACTATTACTTATCGATTCATCAACAATTAAATTTCTTAAAGTTAATTTTGGACTTTTATCCAACAATAAGCATATTTAAAATATTATTTTGTTTTTATTTTTTTAGATTGTTTAATGGCATTTTGCCACAATAACAAATCTTTTTTACTGGTTTTCTTTTTAATGTTTGCTACCAGTTGTTTGGTTTGTTCCTTATCTAGTTGCGGAATTGCTGTTGGGATCATCTTAATATCCTCTACTTAGATATAAACAAACAAACTCTAAATTATTTTTCTTTTAAACCTAGGTATAAACAAACAAACAAATCAATTAAAAAAGGACGAATAAAAAAAATCATTATTTTCGTTCAGAAATTCTAGATTTATCAACATCTTGGATCCCAAGAAGTACATTTTTCACTACCGTTTTTAGATGAAGTGCTAGTAGCAGTACTTCCTTCGGTGTTACTGTTCTTTCCTTGTTTGTCTTTTTCTGCGAGGACATCATTGACCATTGATACTGTTGAGATTCCAAATAACCCTATTGCAATTACAGTAAAACAAATGTAAGTAATCCTGTTTTTACAACGTTATTCATTTTCTTCTATGTTACTAGAATGCACTAATATAAAAATATAAATTTAAGTTCCTTTTCCCTTTCCTTATTAATCTTTGACTGGCTAATGAGATACTTTTAAATAATAAGTACTAAATCTTTGTTTAACTTCTTCCATCTTGCCTTTTTAGAGGCATGAACTTGAAATTTATACTATACTATGAGAAAAAAGAAAGAAGGAAAAAAAATATGACATGATGATATGTTGATGATATGATGTAGTAATAAACTATAGATGTACTAAGGTATCGACTGGTTGAATAGAGATAACTCCAATTTTTTTCTCACTATTATCATTTAAGTGTTTCAGTTTTTTGACTAACTCTTCTAGAATGTCAGATTCTGCTATAGTTACTATGGTTTTACGACTCGATGATATCGTGGCAGTTTGTCCTCCGGCTTTTCCCGACCTTATCTTCTGCTTAGACTGTCCATAACCATGAGAGTCATACAATGTTGCTTCTAAATTTAAACTCTCGATTACTGAGATTATTTCATTAACTTGTTCAGGACTAGCAAATATTTCTATTTTTTTTAATCCTGCTTTAATTTTATTTTTATCTTTATCTATGTCTTTGGATTCGACTATTTCAAACGGCAAACCATATTTTTCTGTCATTAGAAACAATATATTATGTATTATATAGATAAAGTTTTGTTTATAGAATAATATTATTTTTTTCGGTAATCATTTTTTGTTTTACTTTGTCTCTCTGGCCTTGAGGAACTTCATAATATACGATTAACTCTAGATTATTACTACTATTCGAAGGAGAGATAATTATATTATAATATGTCAAAAATTATAATATTATAATGGCAAAATTCGTTGAAATGGATGATAGAGTGAAATTTAAAGATCAGATTGAAGAAAAAATAATGGGTTCAGTAATTTTGATAAACAAATTCAATGTAGCACAAGGTAAGGTTGAACAGTTTTTAAAGGATTGGGGAGAAGATGCTACCAACTTTAAACAACAACCAGGATTTATTTCTACACAATTGCATAAAGGGATTGGAAAAAGTAGTGTATTTATTAATTATTCAGTTTGGGAATCAATGGAACATTATAAGAAAGCGATTAATAAAATATTGTTTAGGTCCAAATCACAATCGCCACTTTTAAAATATGATGATGAGAGTTTAGTTCTTTCCCCCCATTTATTCAAGAAGGTTGCCGTTCCTGGAATATGTGTAGATTAAATTATTAGAAATAAATATAGATAGAAGTTTTTTCTATTTTTACTTTAATCATTTCTTGTTATTATCTACTGATGAATTATTTATGAATATTATCAATCTTTTATATTAGATTCTGGACAATTCCATTTTAAAGTATATGGTTAGAATATTGCTTTATCTATTTCTGCTTCGGTAATTCCAATAACCAAATATTCATTTTCAATTTCATCTGAACCGATTAACAATAATAATATGTAGAGATCAGAATCTTTATCATGGAATTTATATTTGATATAGCCTGAATTTTCTTATTCATTTTTGTTAGTAACGAATTTCTCTTTAATTAAAGGAATGATTTTTTCCATTATTATTTTATCAAAATTATATTGATCAAAATTCATAGTTAAAAGTAAATACAATTTCTCATTGATTGGAATTAAACACCTGCTCAATTTTTTATATCTCCTAAACGTATAAGTTAATTCAGCCATTTTTGGTTCAAATTTTAGTCTTGTTTTAGGTCTATTTATTGTATTAATTGCAAAATCGTGATTTTCTTCTATAGTAAGAAGGGGTTTTAGTCCTTCTCTATATCGTTCATTTATAATAATACCATTTGAACAGTTATTCCTATCGATCTTAGTGACCCATCATAATTCAATATACTTTGGGTAAAAGCATAAAAGAATTTAGTATTATCAATATCATTATCATTTCTTCCAACATGTGTGTGTAGTTAATAAGTAATTTTCGATTATAATAAAAAAGTTATTTTACTAAAGAGTTAGTTAATTTAACTAGAAAAGAAGTAAAATCGAATTCTCTAAAGTATTTCGTGTTTTAATTTATTTGTTTATCAATTTATTTAGAGTTTAAAGCATTAATCTATAAATCGACAACAGCTATATTGATATGAAAATAAATGAAATGAAGAAAAATAATAGTAACGAATGGAAAACACGTTTATTGAATTACATTAAACTGATGTTTAAACCAACATGATGGTATCGACGGCGATAGCAACAGCAAGATCAACAACTACTGACCTAAGAAAGATATCAACAACATATTGAAAGAATGGCATTTTGGAACAGAAGACATGTTTGATAATGAGGATTTAGAATGTATGACGGATGACATTATGAAGATAATTAATAAAAAATGTCAACTATCACAAAAACAACAAGCAAGAAAAAAAAGAACATAATCAAATATGAACAATGGTCCAGAATAAACGAATCGCTTTGAAGAATCTAGTTATTAGAAGATTCTTCTACTCCAACAAAGTCAATGTTACCACTTATTCTTAAGACCGAGCAACAAATTCGTGATTTCATTGAAAGTAAATGGGGTAATGGGATGATTAATAACACCCATAGCATTATTATCTTCAGATTTTTTCTCCTTTACCTAAAAATAACTCCTTCTTTATTCTCAATAATATAGTCTATAGTTCGCAAAATGACTTCCACTATTAAACTAACGAAAATAACAAAAGGTATAATTTCTTCTACATTATTCATATTATTTTAATATTTCATCTATAAAACAAACATTTATCGTTTATATCAAATAATGATGTAAAAAATCTATAAATAATTAGATAATATCTGTTAACTTTTTGTTATAAAATAAACTCTAATGATTCTAGCAAGAACGGGATACAAGAATTTTAGCACCTTGGTTTCCTTAATTGTTTAAATAAAGTTTCAAATAGCAATACATCAAATTTTATATTAAAGCGTAAAATTTTTGGAAAGATTCCAATGGATGCATAAAAGCCCAACTTAGAGAAATATAAAAAATAGGTAAATCTTCAGGGAAGTCCTGAATACGAAATAATTGTGAATATGATAATATACTATCTAAGGGCTGATGGACTACTCCAAACATCATTATCTTATCCTGCAGAAATTCCGATTACACAAAGGCATTGATAAATGCAATGAACCTAAGGACATAGAATGGAGTTATAATCATATATTCTACACTATAAAAGACGATGATGATATTGTTGAGAAGCCAGTATTCAGAACATAAATAATTTATTCAATCGACTAATTACTTCTAGTCATAATAGATATAACAAAATCATTAAACTTTCGCTTTACTCCTTTTCTCTCTCTCCCCCCCCCTCAACATATACTGGAATCATTTTTGAAGAGTAGACTATACTTGCTGGTCTTAATTGATTTATTCTACTTGGTGTAAATATAAATTATCTTTGGAAGTGAGATTTAAGTGTCTAATCTAGTTAAGAGGTAATAGAGAAAGGTCAGATAGGCACAAATCTCACAGGTAACGGATCGAAAATTAGTTAAAGTTATCATTTCTGTTTCTTTTCTTCCCATATCAGTAATTTTGTTATATATAACCTAATGGTAGTATAATTAGAGTTTAACGAGTTTACATGATATTGATCTATCTATTTTGTCATTTAATAAATTTATAATCTCGAGTAAATTTTTTTCAATATATCCGTTTTATCTTTCTTTCCTCTTCTTTGCTGAACCATTTGCCACTTTTCAGTATAACATGTAGTAACATCCTCGATGCTATTGGGAGAGAATGCTAAAATATACTCATATTCCTTTCCCCAATTTTGCTCATAATAATAAGGATGGTTAAAAGAAATAGGATAGCTCAAAGTAGAGTCAACGTGTATCCATTTGTTATTTATCAAAGATTCATTCCAACAGTGATCAAGATTATCGTGTACTATTCTAGTTTGAATTGATAATGAATTTAGAATAGCACCAAACAGTATAGACCATTCACTGCATCTACCGACTCGTGTTTCTGCAATCTTTAGTATTTTCACATATCGGGGAAATATTAGTGTGGATCCACATTTAACACATTTATATACTTCTGTTTTTCGCAATATCAATGAATCGCCTTCTATAACTTGAACTCTCATCAGTGAATTACAAGTTGAACATCGTAGATCATTTGGCATCCATTTCATAAAGTCAATTTTGAACCAATGTAAGAGAGGCTTTAATGATTGATCATCCCAATATGATTTTAATATTGTGTCCGGTACTAGTTGTTTGACATAATCCATGATTCCCTGGTCGTTATACTGTTCTGAAATTCTCTTATAAAAGTTAAAAATGTGTGCATTGTGGGACATGATCCGATTCAAACTATTAACAAACATAATCTTTTTTACGACAAATATTCAATGGTTTCGATAGAATTAATTGTTTCTTCCAATATAAAAACAAAAATTGCAGATTTTATTGATAACTAACTTAGGTTACCAGGATTGTGAAATAATTTAAGAAGTGAAAAATGAATTAATGAAGGAAAACATTATTGGCAACAATACTAACAGAAAATATGATAGAAGATATTTCAACCACAAAAGATATAGTAAAAGAAGAGCAAGTCAATACCTGTGATATTTGTAATAGTGAAATTACCACGATAATATATCTGAATGTTAGTAGTAGTAGCAGCAGTAGCATCGACTACAACAACAACAGCAACAGTAGCAAACCCAAAAAATCTGAAGTTATCACTAACAATGACGACTATCTTTCTGATAAATATTACAATGTTTGCTTGAACTGTGTTGAGAAAATTACAGAATTAATGAAATATAATTATGGCTTTAATGGAAGACTAATTCAATTTTTCGAATCATTAACAGAGAAGAAATTAAAATAGAAATTAAAATCAAAAATATTCTTATTTTATTTTTTGTTGTATGTAGTATTGAAAATTATGATTGTGATAGCAGATATTTTCAGTTATCTGTGCATGAGAGTTTTTTCTTGATTATGAAATAGAATCGAAAAAACCATCATAATATAAAATCACAAATAAGATATAATTTAATATACGAATTTACCTAAGGAAATGTCATGGTATATAATACCTCAAAATTACATTATAGTTATTATTATGTTTTCACTTAGTTTACTGATGAAAAATGACATGTAAGGGAATTTGTCAACGTCATAAAGCAATAAAACCTCGAAACGGGGGACGATATTTGATAGGGCAAAAACGCTGTCAAGTTTGTGAGATCTATCTTGATTGGCAAGGTACTTGGTGTCCGTGCTGTGGTTATAGATTAAGAATCAGACCAAGAAATGGAAAATATAAATTAATATTAAGAACAGTTGAATACCAAAAGAAAACCACTGAGATGAATAGAACTTAATTTAATTTATATATATTAATTAAAAATAACACAATTATTAATGATAAAAGAAAATAGATTATAGTTACACAAATAATAATTACTCTAAAAGTTATAAATAAAATTTGGCTGTTTATACTTTATGTGGGGCGGGAGAAATGACAATATATCTAATGAGCTTGGTCGACTACCCACAAGGACGAAAAGCTAAGATAACTTGTGCAAACTGTAATTATGTAGCTAAAGATGAAAGAGAACTAGACAGCCATATGAAAAAAAGAACATACATAATAACAAAATTATATCTAAAGCCTAATTTGTTATCTATAACTAGTTTTATTATAACTCATTCTATTTAATAATTCAATTCTAATAGATGATTTATTTTGACAAACACATAATCTGCTGCATTACTATAACATATTAAAGTTATTGTTCTCTAGCTTTATCTATTAAGGAGTATTTACGATTTTAACTTATAATAATGTTAAAAAATTATATTAATTTTCCAAAGGTTAAGTGATATTGTTATCGATATCTAAAAGAATCATTATTTTAATTTAAGATTTTAGAAATCTAAATTAAATATTATTTATCTCTAACTATGTTGTTGAGATTGTCTGAAAGTAAAAAACATCTAATCTAAATAAATACAACTATCTGCAATAATAGATTATTACATCAGTATTGAAATTTTTGTAACAATTTCAATTAAAGTCCAATTTCATTATAAGAAAAACTACTTGAATATTTTTTATAATTAACTAAAAATTAATATTTGTTAAATATAAAACATGTATTTTTTTATTATCTATAATTACATAGATACTTAAATTAAACTAATGCAATAAGCATTAAAGTAAATAATACAACGAAGAATATATCAATTTAATTTGTAACTATTAACATAAGTAGAATTACTCCAAAGGTGATGATTAAGCATTTTTTTGTTAAATCCATCGCTTTATCTAAAGCATTAGAATAATCCATAAATTGGTTCTTCCCCATAACCTTTACTATTGATTCAACGGTTAGTATTTCATATACATACAATTCTAATTTTTTATACGCTAGTTCTATAAGATTATAATAATGATCTGCTATTGTTTCGAATTTTGTTATGTGCCCAAAAGGATAATATCCCTCGGATGTTCTAAATCCAGAATTCTCATGAGTATCAGATGAACAAATTTCTAACATTCTTATTCCTTTTTGTTCCATATATTGGAGAACATATTCTCTCAATCCATTTTCCATATTATTCGAATCTGCCCAACCTATTACATATTGATTATCGTTATTACCCTTCTTATTGTTATTACTGTTATTGTTAGAATCTTTGTTTACGTCAATAAGGATAATAGAGAGACCACTTTTTCCAATATCTTCTCCAAAGACTATATGATTTTTAATCTCGTTTGTATTTGATATGCCAATTCTAAAACCATACTGCGGGGACTCTTTTAGAATATTTAAACATTTTTTTCCTGCTATTAACAAATCATCATTTTCACTTTTTCCTATTTTTTTTCCCATGGCATTATGACTGTCTATTATAAAAAGTCTCTTAAACCCTTCATTTTTTGAATATGCTTTCAATTCTTTACTTATTTCTTCTGGAATATCTTCCATACCAGAAGGGGCAAAAGAGAGTATTAGGATAGGTGTATTGTCAAAGATTATCCCTGTAGCCGTTGCCTTTTTATTTTTTATTTGAATAGGTATTGAACATTTATTTCCATAAGCTAATCTCTTTTTTGTATTAGACAATGACTGTAGGTATTTTATGACTTCGCCCTTTGATGGAATGTTCAAGGAATGGTCAGAAGCACTGTGAAATATTACTGCTTTTTGAGAAAAATGGTTATATATTTGATAAGGGAGATTACTTCCACCAATTTCTTTAAAAGGACCAGGATGTATATTGGGTAAAACCCAATAAAGGTTATGATGTTGTTTGTTAATAAATTTTATAATATGAGTATAAACCAATTCATCTTTAGACTTGGCTAACAAAATTTCTTCTATATTTTCTACCTTGTTTTCTGTCCAAGCTGAAAGGAAGGCCTGAAGAAGTGCAAAAGTACCCTGTAAATTTGGTCTTCCTGCTCTGTCTGCAAGTATCGTCCATACTATACCTAATCCTATTAAAATTAAACCAAAAGAAATTGCCGCAACATCAAAAAAAAAATCAATAACTATAGAAGGAGGAATAATTAAAAAGAGGAAAACTATAGGCTGAATTACTGCTGTTTTTATCGCTTGTAGTAAATTAGCCCCAAAAACTGAATTAAATATTCCTATTCTTAGCCCAATCGCTAACATCATTCCCTCAAGCAAGTATTCCTTTGGAGGGATTTCTTTTTGAAAAATAATAAAAGCAAGATATCCCAAGATCAGGATGAGTAACCATAACAGATTCGAAAAAGCTGAAACATGCAGAATTTTCGATATTTTATTAACGGGTGTTTTTCTTAACAAATATAGATCTAAGAAATAACTGAATACTAGAAAAGATATTCCTGTTATTGTAAAAACAACTATTTGTATTAAATTCAGTGTTAGATAAAAATGATCAAAAAATATTATTAAAATTAAAGAGTTAATTATTGATATTCCTAAGGAAATTTTATATGAGGAAAAGTTAATTCTAGTTAGAGACCATCTTTTGTGAATATTAGATACACTATCAGGGCCATTTTCCATCTTATGCTAGTGAGTGGTTATGCTCCTACCACCGGAAATATGACTCTGATGATGATAGAAATTGCAATTAAAGCTCCTGTTACTCCAAGAACAACTTCAGGTTTTACTTTTACACCTTTAGTTTCATCTTCAAAGAATCTTAATAAACCAGCACTTGAGGCTGGTAATGGTGCATTTTTCTTCTTACTGCTCAATTTATAAAACATAAAACCTTATTACTTAAATAGCTATCGTTTAGTAAAAATATATCATTCATTAAATTTAGAATCTAACTTGGTAGGTAAGGCTTAATAAGAAGCTAAGAAAAGTATAGATAAATATAATATGGCGGTTATATGTAAAAAATGTGGATTACCAGATGATTTATGTCCTTGCGGTGAACTAGAAAAAGAAGAGACAAGAATAATAATCCGCCTTGAAACTCGGAGATTTTCAAAGACTACAACTATGATAGAAGGAATAGATCCTAAAGTAACCAATATGCATAATATTGTTAAAGAGCTTAAAAGCCAATTTGCCTGTGGTGGAACTGCTAAGGACGGTTTTATTATGTTACAAGGTGACCATCGTGAAGATGTTAAAAGCTATTTAGTAAAAAAAGGATTTAACCAAGAGGCAATTGAAACACAATAGATTATTTGGTCCCTCGTAGAAATTATTTCCTGATATTTTTAGAATAAATTTAATAGAATATTGAAACTCCAGCGTATTATTAGGGTAATATTTATATGTTAGAATAAAAGATAAATAGTACGGATTTAGTTATTAAAAAGTTTTGTGGTGAAATGAATGGTTAAAGATATATCGCTTTTTGGCGATCGGTGTCCACGATGTGGCAAAGGTCCGATGGTGACTGACAATTCTACTGGGGAGATGTTTTGTGGGAATTGTGGTTTTGTAATTAATGAGAGAATTGAAGAAACTGGACCAGAATGGAGAGCATTTTCTAAAGAAGAACATGAAGATAGAAGTCGTGCAGGAATTCCTACTTCATTAGCTATGCATGATATGGGGTTAGCTACCATTATCGGACCTGTGGACAAAGATGCTTCTGGTAAACCACTTTCCTCTTCAATGAAAAGCACTATTGAAAGGCTTCGAACATGGGATAGTAGAAGCCAGGTCCATGAACCTGTCGATCGCAATTTTAGACAAGCTTTTAGTGAATTAGATAGATTAAAAGACAAACTAGCAGTTGGAGATGCAGTAATAGAAAAGGCAGCATATATCTATAGAAAAGCATTAGAAAAAGGACTAGTTAGAGGCCGATCCATTTCTGCTCTCGTTGCAGCCGCGTTATATGCTGCATGTCGTGATACAGAAACACCTAGAACATTAAAAGATATAGCAAATGCAAGTAATATTAAGAAAAAGGATGTTGCACGTTGTTATAGACTTTTGATTAGAGAGCTTGATTTAAGAATGCCAGTTGTAGATCCAGTAAAATGTGTTGCAAGAATTGCTAGTAAAGCAGGATTGTCTGAAAAAACAAAACGTAAAGCCCTGGAAATTCTTAAAAAAGCAGAGGAAGGTAAAATTTCAGCAGGGAAAGATCCAATGGGTCTAGCAGCTGCTGCATTATACGTTGCGTGTGTTATGAATGGGGAGAATAAGACACAAAAGGATGTAGCAGAGGCAGCAGGAGTTACAGAAGTAACTATTAGGAATCGTTATAAAGGATTGAAAACTCATCTCAAACTTTAACTAATTTTTTGATCTGTATTTATAGAATAATCGTTATGTATAGATAAAACCATTTTTGATGATCATTAATTATGATTAAATTAACTAGTTTCTCTATTATTATTGTTACCGTTTTTTTCTTTCTGGTTTTCAATTTATCTATTGAATTTTCCAATCAAGTAGAATCAAAAAATCAAAACTATTCTAATGTTGAGAGTGTAAGGTTTATCCACTATTTGGATGAAAATGTGGCTATTGAGGAGATAAAGTCTGGAAATCTGGACACATATTTTTTTCGTATTCCTCTTGACTTAGTTTCAGATATAAAAAATGATATTAGTATTAATCTCTTTGATAAAATTGGGGGTTCATTTGGAATTTTGTTTAATCCTGCTCCATCATCTAATAATGATACCATGAATCCATTTGAATTTCGTGATATTAGATTTGCTATAAATTTTTTAATAAACCGAAATTTTATTTCAAACGAGGTATTACATGGTTATGGGATTCCAATGTCCGATCCTTTTGGTCTTTTCTCCCCTGATTATCCTGTCGTAATGGATACTGTTGAGTCATTTGGATTCCACTACGATCCAGATTATGCATTAAAACAAATTAAAAAAACTTTGCTCGCACATGGAGCTGTACTAAAAGATGAGAGATGGTATTTTAAAGACAAACCTATTAAATTAAAAGTTTTGATAAGAAGCGATGATCTTCAAAGGAAAGTTCTTGGAGAATTAGTTTCATCAGAACTCGAACAATTGGGTTTTACAATTATTAAGGATTATAGTGATCTAAATAAAGCCGTTACCCTTACGCAAGGATCGGATCCGCAAAAATTTTTATGGCACGTATATACAGAAGCATTTGCTGGATCTACCTCTTTTATTAAGTATAATGATGCAATTGTTGCTCAAATGTATGCCCCCTGGTATGCTAATATGCCTGGAAATCAAAATCCTGGATTCTGGCAATATCATAATTCTACATTAGATAAAATAACTCAAAAATTGGTCTTTTCAAACTTTAGCTCGGAAAATGAACGAAACAATTTACTTAACGAGGCAACCCGAATGGGAATTGAAGAATCCGTACGCATTTTTTTAGTTAAGAATATCGATCCTTATGCTGTTTCTTCTTCTATAACTGGTCTAGTAAATGATTTTGGAGCTGGTATTACAAGTAAATATTCATTACTGAATGCAAAATCAGAAAGAGGAGATCCTTTAAAAGTGGGTGTTAAACAAATTTATCAAGGTGCATGGAACAATATAGGTGGATTTAGTGACGCTTATAGCATAAATATATATTCGAATATCGCTGATAGTCCTACTCTTAGACATCCATTTACAGGAGAAGTTATTTCAATGAGAAATCAAATTTTAAATTCAACGTCGACTGGTCCAGATGAGCGAATACCAATTCATCCCGATACCATCATATGGAATAGTAAGTTAGGATGGGTGCCTGTGGAAAAGAATTCAACATCATTAAGTAAAGTCACATATAAAATTCTATACTCCAATTGGCATAACGGAATTCCTATGGATAAATCTGACTTATTATACTCTTTATATTTTATGTATGAATGGGGAACAAATAGTGGAGCTAGTGATCATACTGTAGATCCAGAATATACATCTAGAGTGGAGCTTGGATTACCTTATTTTAAAGGAATTAGATTTATACCTGAACACGAAGATATTGTAGAATCATATTTAGATCAATGGCATTATGATAATAAAGAAATAGCTGCAAGTGCTGGAGTATGGGCACAAGAACCTTGGGAGATAACTGCAGCTTCTGAAAGATTAGTCTTATCAGATGATCTTTCTTTCTCTAAATCACAATCAACTACAAAGAGTGCAGAATGGTTATCGTTAATAATTCCAGAACATGCTAATTTAATAAAAAAAGAGCTTATCAATATGAAGAATGAGAATTTTATACCCCCTCCTCTTAAAAATATCGTAAGCCTAAAAGAAGCAAAAAATAGATATGAGGCTAGCATAAATTGGATAGAAAAACATAATCATGCACTGATAAGTAATGGTGCATTCTATTTAGATAGATATAATCCATCAGGAAGAATCATAGATATTAAATTATTTAATGATTCTTCCTATCCTTTCGAACGGGATTATTGGTCAAACTTTGAAAACCCTAAATCCATTCAAGTTACGTCTATTAATTTCCCGAAGTTTATAAAGATAGGAGAAGAAAAAATTTTTGAATTTGAGATTCTTGTTGATAGTGTTCCAATAACCACAACAACATCATCTTCTATAACGGCAGAATTCTTCCTGACTGGTTATAATGGAAATATTATTTCACATGGAAAAGCATTACCAATACATAATAAATTGGGATACTTTGAAATTTATTTACCAAAAGAGGAAACCGATAAAATTCCGTTAGGTCCTGTAACTCTAAAACTATATGCTAGTATAGATGACTCGTTACGTCCATTTATTTCTACAAATACTTTTCTTGCTATTCATTAATTACAAAATTTCTCCTTCTAATCTGTATATTTCTTTTTTAATTTTATTTATTATGTTCTGAAATTTTATATTTACTATTTTTTCATCATAACCCTTAATAGAAACATAAATATTCATTTTTGGTACTATTGAAGTTGGATTTTTTGCATGTGTTTTAATATAAAAATCATATTCCTTTTCATCATATTTCTCAATAATTGTTTCTAAAAATTTTGCAATCTGACTCTCTCTGATTTTTATTGTCTTAAGAAATTGTTCGTTGAAAAAAATACCCTTGTAATCATCTATTATCATTTTTAATATATTTGTTTTAAAAATTTGTCTTAATTCGATAGGTACACCTGGTAAACAGATTATTTTTGTTTCTCTATGTCTAATTAATACTGATGGTGCTGTCCCTATTAAATTATCTATTATTTGTGAATTTTCTGGTACAAGAGACATTTTTAATTGATATTTATTTAATTTCTTTATACCACGCTTAAAATAATTTCTCTTTAGAATTGCTAATGCAATAGGATCATAGATGAATTTCCTTTTTAGCGCTCTTCCAATTGATTCAATAGTAATATCATCATATGTAGGACCAAGACCGCCTGATGTTAATATCCATCTAGGCTGACGGCTTAATACTTCCTTAATCGTAAATTCAATCTCCTTTAATTCATCTCGAATTATAGTTATTCTTGATACATTACCTCCAATCTGTCTTATTCTTGTTGCTAGCCAGCATGAATTTTTTTCAATTGTAGTCCCATTCAATATTTCATTTCCAATACAAATAATTTCTATATCCTTGGACAATAGTTACCTCCTACTATATTCTATTTTTCCTATAAAAATTCTTTCTATTGAGATTAATTAAAAATTTATTTATTTAATTTAAATGATTAAAGAGGATAACAAGAATAATGGGAAAATTGCTATAAACTAAAGTTTACCATATAACAGACAATTTAATTGCAATATATAAAAATCTACTTTTACAAAACTAACTTTTACATTAGTGGTTTGTATCGATATTTTTATATTTTCATGTTATATTTACTTTTAGTCTATGACCACTTCTGAAATCGGTGAGCTAGTTGCTAGTTGTACAGCATTCAGTCCTGGTCATATTACCGGCTTCTTCGAAAAACCAGAGAATACAAACCAAAACTCAGATGTACTTTTTTATGGATCTAAAGGGGCTGGTTTTTCTTTTAAAAAAGGAGTAACCACATCTGTAGAACTTTACAAATCTAAGAATAACTGGTATCAGATCTACATTAATAATTCACTAACAAATAATGCAGAAGTTTCAAAATGGATAGTACAATATTATCTTGATAAATTTGATTTTACCTACTATATTAAAATAAATCACTCTATAGATATTCCGATTGGTTATGGATTAGGAACCAGTGGTGCAGCTGCTTTGAGCCTTTCTTATGCTTTGAATAAAGCCCTTGACATAAATTTTTTAAAGGAACAGGCCGCTCAAATCGCGCATATAGCAGAAATTGAATGTAAGACGGGTTTAGGTACTGTAATCTCAGAATATTATGGTGGACTAGAGATCAGGACTAGTTTTGGCGCTCCTGGAATCGGTAAAGTAACTAAAATAGAATTAAATAATTATAAAGCTATTATTCTCTGTATTAGTCCTCTTTCTACAAAACAAATTCTTACTAATTATTCAAATAACGCCAATACTCTTGGCAAAAAAATGGTAGAACAATTATTATTATCAAAAGATGTTCCTTCCTTTTTAAGGATGTCTCGTGAGTTCGCCGATTTCTTAGGATTGACAAAAGGATTGTGTGCAAAACCAATAGAAGAATTAAATCATTTCGGAGTGGATTGTAGTATAGGTATGTTTGGGGAAACGATTTTCACATTGGTTCCTCCTAACGAGATCTCTAAAGTTACCTCTATTTTGAAGAAGTTTCAGGGTACTTTGATAGTTTCGGATATTGATAATCGAGGAGCTTTGATAGTGGATTTTGTTTGATATTAATCATATACCATCCAATCACCCAAGAGCAAAATCTCTTGCGATAAGACAATTACTTACTAATGGGTTCAAATCTGGTCTGGTCGTTAGTGAAGGGCTAATAGCTCATGGTAGAGGAGAAGCATTCGATTATCTTATTGGGGAAAAAACTTCTAAGTACGCTTTGGAAGCAATTCAAGCAGCATCAAGTTTATTGTTACTTGCTCAGAGACCTGTAATATCTGTAAACGGAAATACCGCAGCATTGTGTTCTAAAGAGATTGTTGATTTAGCCTATGAAACTGGATCCTCAATAGAAGTTAATCTCTTTTATAGAAATAAAAAAAGAGAATATTTAATCGCCGAAACTCTAAAACAAAATGGAGCGAATGTTGTTCTTGGAGTAGGCCAAAAAGAATTTTTAAAAATACCTGAGCTAACTAGTAATCGGAGACATGTTGATCCTGAAGGAATATTTTTGGCTGATGTGGTTTTTGTACCATTAGAAGATGGTGACCGTACACAGGCGTTAATTAATATGCACAAAAAAGTAATCACCGTTGATCTGAATCCTCTTTCACGAACGGCACAGAATGCCACAATAAGTATAATAGACAACATTGTAAGATCTATTCCAGAACTCGTTAAAGCTTCAAAACAATTGAAACAACTGAGTCAGAACTCTCTATTAGAAATATTGAATAATTTTAATAATAAATATAATATTGATAATTCATTAAAAATAATACGTGGATGGAAATGTGAGCAATAATGACTACTACTAATAATAATAGTAAAAATAACAATAATCATTATCATCAAAAACCTAGACTAAAGAAATTGGTTGTTAATGATATTGTATCTATGAAAAAAAGGGAAAAAATTTCCGTCATTACATCTTATGATTATTGGAGTGCAAAAATATGTGATAGTACAGATATTGATATTATATTGGTTGGTGACAGTGGAGGGATGGTTATGCTAGGGTATAATTCTACTATACCTGTAAATATGAAAGAAATGCTCATTTTCTCAAAAGCAGTATCTGTAGGTACCAAGAGATCTCTTATAGTATCTGATATGCCTTTTGGCTCTTATCAAATTGATATAAATCATGCAGTTAAGAATGCTATTAGATTTTTAAAATCAGGAAGTGACGCAGTTAAACTTGAAGGGGGAATTGAAATTATTGATAGAATCAAGGCAATTATTAAGGTGGGAATTCCTGTAATGGGTCATATAGGATTAAAACCTCAAACTACTAAACTCTGGGAGGGATATAAAGTACAAGGCAAAACTGCTCTTGAGGGCTCTCAACTATTAAGAGAAGCAATAGAACTAGAGAAAGCGGGAGTTTTTGCAATTGTATTGGAGATGGTTACGTCCGAAGTTGCAGAATTTATCTCTAAAAGTTTAAAAATCCCAACAATTGGTATTGGATCAGGCCCTCACTGTGATGGACAAGTTCTAGTTTTACATGATATGTTAAATCTGTATGATAATATCAAACCACGATTTGTAAAAACTTACACTAACCTTTCAGAGACTATTCTGAATGCATTACATAATTATATTACGGATGTAAAAACAGGTAAATTTCCAGAGGATAAACATTCATACAAAATTGAAGACAAAGAATATGAACGGTTATTAAAAACAATTAAAAGATTCAGAAAAAAATTATCATAACCTGTGAAAAAAAATGACTAGTGATTTACATCCTTCCAAGGATATAACAAATACATTGGGGACTACTTTAAAAGACAAAAAGATAGTTCTTTGTGTATGTGGAAGTGTTGCTGCCTACAAAGCAATTGATTTTGCACGCCTTCTAATGAGGCATGGCGCGAATGTGTTCCCCGTAATTTCAAGGTCAGCTACCATGTTATTACATCCCAATTATTTAAGATGGGCTACTGGAAATGATGTTGTTGACAAGTTAACCGCAAATATGGAACATATTGAATTAGCAGATTTTAACAAATCCGATTTAATAATTTTGTATCCATGTACAGCTAATACTATTGGTAAATTTGCAAATGGAATAGACGATACTACAATAACCTCTATTTTGTCTGTAGGATTAGGATCAAAAATTCCTATCTTTATTGCACCTGCTATGCATGAAGCAATGTACTCCAACCAATTGGTCGTTGAAAATATACTTAAATTAAAAAAACTTGGTGTAATTTTTCTAGATCCTGAAATTACCGAAGGAAAAGCTAAAATTCTTCAACCAGATCAAGCATTAAAATCAGTTTTAGAATTTTTTACTAAAAGTAAAAAAAAAGATCTTTTTGAAAAGAACATATTAGTAACATCAGGAGGTACAATGGAATATATTGACCCAGTTAGAGTTATAACTAATCTCAGTTCTGGAAAAATGGGAAATGCCATAATTAAAGAATCACTTGAACTTGGTGCTCGTGTTACTCATGTTGTAGGACATTCTTCTGTTCTGTGTTCGTCTAATTCATCTAATTTAGAAACTATTAAGGTTAATACATCTGATGAAATGTATACACAAGTTATTTCTAGGATTAGATCAAAGAAATTTGATCTAGTTATTTTGGCTGCAGCAGTAACAGATTTTAAACTCCCTCAAATTTATAAAAAGAAAATTCCTAGTCAAATTTCTCGTCCAATTAATTTAGAACTTGTACCTACCAAAAAAATTATTGATGAGATTAAATTAATAGACAAAAATATATTTCTTGTTGGTTTTAAAGCATATTTTGATGTATCAAATAATTATTTAATTACTAAGGCAAAGAAAAAATTGAAAGAATGTAATGCAGATCTTATAGTCGCAAATGATGTAGGGAGAATAAAGACTACAATAGGATCTAATTATAATGAAGTTTTTATTGTTACACAAAAAGAGCCAGTAGTTCATTTGAAGGTTCAAAATAAGGATTCAATTGCAAAGAAATTATTTGAAATTATTATCGCAAAGAAAAAATAATAATAATAATAATAATAATTATTATTATTATCGAAGATTGTTATATTAACAAATTTCGCCTGGATTATACAAAAAAATATTTTTTCTTTTATTTGATTATATCTAAATAATAATTAAATTCTTCTCAAAAGTATTTAGGTTTATTATTCCTGTTCTGTTTCTTTTACTGTCTATAACAATACTATCTTCAATTCTTACTCCAAATTTTGATTCCAGATATATTCCAGGTTCTATTGTAATAGTCATATTATCCATAAGTAGTTCTTCATTGTTAGGGCGGATCCAGGGTGGCTCATGAACATCTAATCCTATACCATGACCCGTAGAATGATTAAATTCAGTTTCAAATCCATTTTTAGAAATGTATTCTCTGCATGTTTTGTCAACTTCTCCTATTTTTATTTTGTTACTACATTTGGTTAATCCTAACACCTGAGCATCTTTTACTATTTCGTATATCTTTTTCAATTCCGGATTTATTGTTTTCAAACCAAATGTTCGTGTAGCATCTGCTACATAGCCATTAACTCTTAAAGTGAGATCAACAACGATAAAGTCTCCTCTTTTAAATTTTCTATCAGAAATGCTTGCATGAGGTAGTGCTGAATTTGGTCCACTTGCTATTATAAATGGGTTTAGTGTAGATTTGGATGCAGGAAATCCACCACCATTCTTGAATGTTTCATATACTAAAATTGCTTGTAATTGTCTTTCTGATACTCCTTCCTTTATTTCTTCTAAGCAGATATCATACAATTTATCTATGATATTAGCTGCTTGTTTTATGTATTTTATCTCCATTTCGTCTTTGATGCTTCGAGTTTTAAAAAATGGACCCTCATCAACTATTATTTTATTAAATCCAGCCTTTTCTTTCAGTTGATTTATTAAATTATAATTGGCATTATCTGTACAATAAAAACCATTATTGTCCAATTCTGAAATGGTGGATAACAATATATTATCGCTTCCCCTTTCTGTTTTTATAATTTCACATTCTTTTGAATCTTCTGATGCTCGAAAATACTCTAATTTTGGTGTGAATAACTTTGTAGTATTATGATTCATCAATACAACTCCTTCTCCCCAAAAACCAGTAAGATAAAATATATTCTCAGGTTGAAAAGAAAGTATATTTTTACAATTGATTTTAGATACATTCTCTAATAATTTCCTTTTTCTAGTTGTAAACATGGTATTCAATTTTCCTACCTAAAGTAATTAAATCGTACATTATGCTATTTAAGTAATTTTAAATAACGGTACTACTGAATCTATGTGGAAATATGGAATATTTAGTGATGCTTCCTGGTCCTACTAACGTTCCAAATCGTGTAATGAATGCTATGCTTGCTCCTGTTATCAATCATCGTAGCGAAGATTTCAGAATTTTATACAAAGGTATAATTGAAAAAACTCAAAAAGTTTTTGAAACAAATGGTGATATTATTTTATTTACTACTTCAGGAACTGGAGCTGTAGAATCTTCAGTAGTTAATTTGATTAAAAAAGGAGATAAGGCAATTATTCCGGTAAATGGTGAATTTAGTAACAGACTTGCAGATTTAATCGACAGTTGGGGCGGTACTGCAATTAGGATTGATGCTCCTTATGGTCAGAATCCTCCATTTGAAAAAATTGAGGAGGCATTTGAAGTTAATAAAGATGTTAAAGCTTTGTATGCAGTTTATAACGAAACTTCCACAGGGACTACAATTAGATATATGGATAAATTAGGTGACCTTTGTGGAAAATATGGCTCATTCTTTATCGCAGATGCTGTTTCTATACTGGGAGGAGATGAACTTCCAGTAGATAAATGGAATGTTGATATTTGTATTACAGCATCACAAAAAGCCCTAGCTGCTCCACCAGGGGTTTCTCCAATATCAATAAATGAAAGAACAAAAAAATACATGCAATCAAATCCAGCACCGATATTGTATCTGAATATAAATAGATATTTCAAATATTATAAAGAGCATACTGAAACCCCATTCACTCCTGCATTACCTTTGTATTATGCATTTGATGAAGCATTGAATCTTGTCCTAGAAGAAGGAATAGATAAAAGAATCCAAAGACACAGACAATGTGCTAATGCATTTTATGCTAGTTTAAGTGCATTGGGCCTCACTCCCTTTGCGAAAGAAGATGCTAAGAGTAATGTTATTATCGCATTCAACTACCTGGAGGGAATGGATGACAAGAGATTTAGAACTTTGTTATCCGACGAGTTTAGAGTCCTAATAGCTGGAGGATTTGGAAACCTCAAGGGTAAGGTCTTTAGAATAGGTAGTATGGGTGAGGTAACTCGATATCATGTCATGCGAACTGTCTCAGCTATTTACTCGGCTATGAAGATGCTTGGGATAAATGCAAACGACAAAGCATTGTCTGTGGCAGAAGAAAAATTGAAAAACTTATAATTTAGGTCCATTTTATTATTTGTCAAACTTAATATAGGGTAAATAAATAGCGATTTTTATGCCTTTTGATAAAGGATCTTTAATATTATTAGATTATACTGCACGAATCAAAGATAATGGTGAAATTTTTGAAACAACTATTGAAGACGAAGCAAAAAAATCCAATCTACACGATCCAACTAGAACATATGAACCAAGACTTATTTCCGTGGGAGAAGGCTGGGTATTAAAGGGTTTGGATGAAGCTCTTACTAGTATTGATGTAGGTCAAAAACTTTCAATTGAAATTTCTCCAGACAAAGGGTTTGGTGAAAGGGATACAAATAAAGTCAGAATGATTCCCCAAAGAAAATTAGGTGAAAAGGCTAACGAAATAAAGGTGGGCGATGTTGTAGAGTTGGATGATCGAACCGGTATTATCCGCTATATAGGTTCTGGCCGTGTACAAATTGATTATAATCATAGACTTGCAAGTAGAGTACTAGTATATGATGTAAATGTAGTTAAAAAGGTTGAATCAAATGATGATAAAATCAAATATTTGTTAAAAAGACGACTTCCAATAGATGATGAAAAGGCCAAATTCGAATTTAAGGGTGACACAGTAATAATTGAATTATCTGAAGATATTTCTCTATTGGATGGATTGCAAATAATCAAAAAAGCAGTCACATCAGATATTTTCAAATTTGTAGATGGTCTAAATAAAGTAACGTTTCAGGAAGTATACCTATCACAAAAAACAAAAGAGTCTTCACCACAGACCTCTACAGCAAATGAAACTGAAACATCTGCTTCAGCAAATGAAACTGAAACATCTAATACTTCTCCGAGATCCGATACTTCACTAAGATCTGAAAGTGTATCCACATCTGAAAACAAATAATCATAAAAATTAAAATAGTAATTACCATTTTGGATGCTATTTTAATAAATCTCCTTCTTTAAGAATTATTTTTATTACCTTTCATTAGTAAAATAAAAGAAATAGTTTGTATATTACAATACACTTAACTTTAATTTCTTAAATGACCTTTGCTGATTTTGCTAATTCATATGCTGATTTTTTATCAAGTTTTGTTTTACTTAATATAGTATATCTTTCAGGCCTCAAATCTTGAGCAATTAACAATGATTGAACAACATCTTTTTCAGTTAATTTTATTTGATCAGCTTTGACTGGAGCTTGAACATTTTCTAGAACAGCTATAATGCCCTCGAAATCCATACCATAAAGTTTGGACATGAGTATCGTTCCAAGTCCTACCCTTTCTCCATGAAGACCACAATGACCATCAGTAATGTATTCAAGAGCATGACTGAAAAGATGTTCGGATCCAGAACAGGGTCTGCTACTTCCAGCTATTCCTGCAGCAACACCTGCACTTATTAACGCCTCAATTATAGTTCTAACGCCATATTCATTTAATAATAATTCTTTTGATTTATTCATAATAATATCCGCACTTAATTTTGCTAGATATGCAGAATACGCTCCAAAATATTCATTTTTATCATCTCTTGCTAATTCCCAATCTTTAACCGCAGTTAGTTTACCTATTAAATCCCCACAACCACTTGACAATAACCTAGAAGGTGCTTCAGAGATTAATTTAATATCTGCCAGTATTCCTATTGGTGTGTTTACTTTAATAGAATGAGGTTTATTTGATCCTTTCAGAGATACAAATGGACTTGAAATACCATCATGAGAAGCAGATGTAGGGATACTTATAAACGGTTTTTTTATAGAATATGCAATCATTTTTCCCACATCAACTGATTTTCCCCCTCCAATTCCAAGTATTATATCAGGTTCTATTTCTTCGATCTCTATTTTGATATTAGATACTGTTTCAAAAGAAGCTTCTTTTCTAATAAACCAGTAATTTTTAATACGATACTTCTCTAATGATCTTTTAATATTATCTTGAATTTTATTCCTTACAGTTTCACCACTAATTATAACGACGTTGGATATTTCACTATTGATATCAGTTATAAAATTCCCAAGGTCTGAAATTACATTGTCTCCTACAAGTATTTTCCTTGGAAGCTCCATCAAATGACTATTTGATTTCAAATATCTTTCTTTCTTTCTTTCTTCAAAATAAATTTTAATTATAAATAAAATAAATATATTTCTGAAAATTATTATATCTTAGACAAATTTCTTATCAAACTAGTTGCTGTTGTCATTGTTGAACAACATCTGCTATAGCATAACCCATTCCAACTCTTGTGATTTTTATTTTGACTTCATCTCCCTCCTTGGTGTTAGCTACAAATATTACCATTCCCTCAATTTTTGCAACACCAGCATCTCCTCTTTTACTCATTGCTTCAATTTTGACATCGTACTCTTCTCCTACTTTAACTGGAATCCTAAAAGATCTAAACTTTCGGAAACCTGTATCGCTACCTGAATTACCTGTTTCGTTACCTGAATTATTTTCAGTGGGTATATTACGAGTATTTTCCCCGTTGCTTTCTACATCCATACTATCTAACCTTTCTTTACATTGAATTTATTATATATTACTATTTCAATCTTATCTAAAAAAGAAAATGACTTTTCTATTATTTGACCGCAATCAATTTATATTTCATTCAGAAAACTGAGGTATATTATATTATACTGAAGGAACTAGAGATGGAATTTACTAATTTTGATAATGAACAGTCAAGTCAGAACATCATGGCCACTATACTGAAGAGCTTGCCAAAGGAATCGGGCTTGACAAAGATAGAATATGAAGGTCCTAGTATCGCACTATATAGTAAAAATCCTAGATTTTTGATAGAAAATTCCCAAATCCTTTCTAATATGGTAAATATGATTAGAAAGAGAGTAGTAATAAGAACCGATGAAGCGATTCGTAAATCACGAAACAATTCTACCAATATTATTCAGACTCGTCTACTGCCTTTAAAGGTTGAAATTAATGGAATTATTTTTGATGATGCATTAGGTGAATTAACAATATATATCAATAATTCATTTGAAACGAAAAATCAAATTGAAAATACTATATTATTGGATTTAGTCACTGAAACTGGCTGGAAAATTAAGATAAGAAAATCTACAGTAAAACTTTCTACAATTCAATTTATTGATAAAGTTTTAGATAATTCTACTGACTATAGGATAAAATTCTATAAAGAAGTTGGAGACAAAGTTTTCAGACCAAAATTAAGTAATAGTTGTGAAGCAAGTATTTTGACATTGGGAGGATTTGGTGAAATTGGCAGATCATGTATTTTACTTGTGACTAAAGAAAGTAAAATATTACTTGATTGTGGAATAAATATTCATGAGGATAAAGCAATAAATCATTTCCCACGATTTGATATGACAGGTTTCACTTTAGATGAAATCGATGCAGTTATAATAACTCATGCTCATATCGATCATACGGGTTTTCTTCCCTTTCTATTCAAGTACGGGTATAGAGGCCCTATTTATTGTACTGAACCAACATTACCTTTAATGATTCTTCTTTTCCTTGATTATCATAAAAACCATGAGATTTATTCTGAAGAAGATATAAAAAATGTAATAATTCATACTATGCCTTTATCTTTGGGAATAGTTACAGATATTTCACCAGATGTAAAACTTGTATTAGGTAATTCAGGACACATATTAGGATCTTCATCTATTCATTTACATATTGGAAATGGAAATCATAATTTAGTTTATACAGGGGATCTCAAGTTTGGAAAGACTAATTTACTCGAGAATGCATCTTGGAATTTTCCTCGGGTTGAAACGCTTATTATTGAAGGTACTTTTGGAAGTAAAGATTTACCTCATAAACGTGAAGAAACTGATCCAATTTTGATAGAAAGCATCAATCAAACTCTTAGAGATGGAGGAAGAGTTCTCATTCCAGTTCCCATTATGGGTCTTTCTCAAGAGATTATCTATACTTTAACAAAATATCAGGAAGGTGGTTCATTGGATCCATCAGCGGAAATCTTCGTGGATAAGTCCATACTTGAAGCAACATATATGCATGAATTATATTATGACTATCTGTCAAAAGAAGTTAAAACAAAAATTTTAAATGAAAATATTTCAATTTTTAATTATAAAAATATTAAATTACTCAATTCAAAATCTAAAGTAGAGAAACCAGGAATAATACTTGTTCCATCATCTATGCTAATAGGTGGTCTGTCTGTAAAATTCTTAAAGCAAATTCACAATGATCCCCTTAGTAAAATAATATTTCTTTCAAATCAAGGAACAGGAACACTCGGTAAGGAAATTCAATCAGGAAATACTACGGAAGTAACAATAAATGGGCAACAGTTAAAGTTAAAATGCAAAATTCATTCTATTCATGGATTTAGCAACCATAGTGACTATAATCAACTTCTTGCCTATATTAGTAGATTAAAACCAAAACTGAAAAGAGTGATAATAAATCATGGAGAAAAACCGAAAGTACAGAATTTGGCATCATCAGTAAATAAGATTCTTAATATTCAGTGTCAATATTTGCTGGTTCCAGAAGCAATAAAATTGTTATAATTCTGATGGTTTGTTTGTTTGTTTCTGTATGGGATTTGTTTCCTTTACTTATTACTAACTAAATATATACTCTTTAGAGCAGACTTTTCTTTAACAACAGCAGAGTAGCACTAATGATTAAACTTAAAGGTCTTTATTTCCTATAGTAAAATATGCAGCAGGAGCATCATCACGATCAGAGTCAGGAAACAACAACAATAAAATCATCTATTGACGAGCTCTCAAAAAAATGGAATATTGAAAAACCTATCTATGATCTTCATCTTGGCAGAAGAAATGATGTGGTAGATACCACAGTTAAAGTAAACCAGGTAGTTTTTCATATACCAAAACTATCAAATGATGGTCTATTTGTTCTCTGGAACTGTCTGTGGCCTGATTGTCATAACTGCTGTGAAAAACAGGGACGATTGCCTTTAACTAAAGATGACCTTTATACTCTGAAAAATAAATTGAATTATAAATCTCTCAATGAATTTCTGGATAAAGAAACAAAAGTATCCTCGTGGAATGAACCGGGCTCTTATGGAAATTTAATCACTCATCTCACTATGATCTCATTAAAGAGAAAGGTAAACGAGACAGATGAAGAGGATGGAACGCCTATAAAATGTAGATTTTTAGATGACCAAGGGAGTTGCCAAATTCAGGAAGGAAAACCAGGTGTATGCTGGTTGTATCCTTTTGCATCATGGATGGAATCATATAAAAACAGGCCATTAGTTCATGCAACTTTTCAATTTACTGGTGATTGTCCTGGTTTTTATCTAAGTAAAACTATAAATGATATGCTACCTGTTTTACAAGAATATTCATTAAAAATTTATAATTATAATATGAGTACAAATAGAACAATAAGGGAAGGATTTGGGGCTACCAATATAATATACTAATTATACTTTTTACTACGTTATGTGTCTTTTTAGTAAACTAAAATATGGAATTTAAATAATTAACAAAACAATTACATAAAAAAAAGATAAATAAATTACTCCCCTCTTTCTATATATCAATAGTAATACTATGTCTAATGGTAAATCTGCAGATGAAAAAGAAAAGAAGGAGAATAATCATCAGGGTAGGAATAATATTAAAAGTGCAGCTGATCTGTTATTAAAAGGAGGTACTTTACTTAGCAGTTCTTGTGCTAAATGTGGAGGCGTTCAGGTTCGTTATAAAGAGGAGACTGTATGTGTTAGTTGTGGAAGAAAAATAAAAGAGATGAGTAATGATTTACAACAAATGGAAGAAGAGCAACAACAACAAGAACAACAACAACAACATTCCATTCCAGATTCTAATTTATCAAAGGAATCAAAAGTTCCAACCATCTTTGACGCTCACATAACCAATATATCATATACAAAAATACTCACAGATAAAATCAACTTTTTGATATCAACTTTAGAGAATGATAATGATATACTAATTCAAGATACCAAACTGGATCTAATTTCTAAATATTTAGAAGTTCTTGACAAATTGAACATAATTAGTAGAAGCAATAGTGGTAACAAATAAAGTTAATTTTAATATATTTATAATGTTGTTGAATCTCTTCTAAAAATAAACAATATATAATATGTTACTAAAAGTAAGAATATAAATAGCAATTTGTATTATTGATTATTATTGTTTTTTTATTAAATAACGCAATTATAGATATATCCAATATACCAGATTTGTGAATTCGTAGAATATATTAATATTGTTGTTGAAGTCGACCAAAACTATTCTTGAATATCGTTAAAGTGGGATTTTGTACGCCTTTAATTGGTTTGTAAGACTTAATTATTTTCAAGCCTTTGTTTTCCCTATCTTGCAAAGAGCATGTTAAAGTTCCCTCGATTCTTTATAAAAATCAAACGTTTAAATCTCATATTGTTGTTGTTTGATTTGGTTTTTCTTTCTCTGATTACCTTTAATCTTCGAATTTTTTCCAGATTTTTCACCTAAATAAGACATCTGATAATTGAGAAATGTTGAGATAAAGTATAGACGTTACTTTCAATGACATAAACTAAAATCTCAATTAATTATTTCATATTCTTAAATCTATACCAGGAATAGGGAAAATTTTCGAGATAAATGTCTCTCAAATAAACAAAATTAATAAAATTAGTTATAGCAATTATATTTGAATTCAAAGGATCAATTTGGTTCACCTAGTTTACTGATGGAGGTAGTAAATGGGTTTTACTGCGTCTTGCGTCTAATTAGTAAAAGTATTGGTATTTTAAGAATCTTTGAATTTTTCTTAAAACAAACATTATGTTATTGAAGATTTTGTTATAAATATAAAACCTTTTATAGTTACATAACATTTTATAATCAATTTTATGAGACAAAAGTTACTGATTGGTATAGCTATAATTTCATATTTTAGCTTTGTTTTAACTACAGCCTCTCCATTCCAGAACAGCTCCCTTTTTGATGAACGTGTTGGACTATTTTCAACGATTTCTACTATCCAACCTGTTTATGCTACAGCTGAGGATGGCGGCGGCGATGGCGGCGGCGATGGCGGCGGCGATGGCGGCGGCGATGGCGGCGGCGATGGCGGCGGCGATGAGAG
>DASVEV010000038.1:0-6968 GCA_036380415.1 Nitrososphaeraceae archaeon | reverse complement strand
CCCATTGTGATAAGTAATTCTCTTGTGTGCAACTCTTTGTTCTTCTTTAGTATTCTAAATAATGGAATAAGAGGACGTTCATTTATCAGAACTTTAAGTATGTTTAATTCTACGGTGATAGGAACTGATTTTGTTGCTTTTGCTTCCTTCGCTGCTGTTGTGATTTTTTTAGTAGGCTTTTTAGAAGAACTTTTTGGACCTGTACCATTAGACATATTATTTACTTTAACTTTAAATAATAATAAAAACTTATGTTATTAATGTCAGATTAATTTTCTCATAAGTAACTCCTTGACCAATTAAAATTACATTATAATATGGAATTAGAAACACAACAAAATTTAGATAATATAAAAAATTAGTAGTTTAATGGCAACATCTGGAACGGTAACATGACACAGTTTTGTTAATAAGATTAGTTGGATGACATTCTTAGTTCCTTTAAAATAGAAATTATCAAAATACTAAAAATTTCAAAATAAGTTATTTGGTTAGATAATTACTAAATAAAGAGTCTAAATATTCTGGCTAAGTAAAAAATATTGAAATGGATTAATAATAATAGTTATTATTATAACTTCAATAGCTGTTGTCATAATAATTATTATTATCGTTGTTGTTTGTTGGTTCTATTGTTATATGGTATGTCACTTCTGTTTCAAATACTCCTGAAATACCTCCTCTAAATTCTATAGTGTGTTCTCCAGGCTCAAGTCCCTTAACTAAGACCCAATATCCATCAGAAATAGCCTTTTGTGGAATCTCAATAAAGTCAGTTACATTAAAAGGATTGTCTTCAGGATAACTAATCGTAAATAACGGACTCTGTACTCTGAAATTTTCAAAATTAGTTATTTCTTTACCATCTATAGAAGCCTCTGTTATGTTAACTCCATTAATAATATCTTCAGCACACAGTCTTAATCCTTCTTCTAATTGTGATGGAGGAATAGGTTGACCTGTTGGAATACCTAATGCTTCTCTTATTGCAGCTTGATCGTTTAGTTCTGAACAGAATGTATTAATTATTGGAAACAATATCTTTTTTCCTTCTGGGATTACACAATCTCGTTCGACGGAGCCCGTAATGATCCCGCCAGTTTCACTATCACCTGGTGTTCCTACTAAGAACCAGACAGGTCCTTGTTGATTTACATCACAGTTTTCTCCAGTTTCATCAAGCAAAGGATTAATTTCTTTAGGTATATCTAGGATCCATTGCCACCATTCTGCTGTTAGTATTCCAGGTGGAGGAAATATTTTTACTTTATTATAATCATTGAATTTATGTTTAGCATCACAAAATTCAACTGAACTTACCAAGAATCCTTCAAATGGACCTGTTCTACACTCATATGTCTTATCGTCGATGGGGTATTTGCTATTCCTATTGTCGCCATATTTGCCATATTCTTGAGCCATTGCTGGATTTGTATAAGTATTGGTACTAGCAAATGGTACTAACATTATCAACGATGCCATCATTAATGTACTGATAGTAATTGCTGCTGACTTATGCATATTTGTTAACTAACTTTCTAATTATATTTAGAATTCGAAGAATCATTCAGTAACATATATTAAATATTTTACTTAGGGAATTATTATTTATATTATTCAATAGCTGGTTTTTTTATAATAACAATAGTGAAAAATGTTGTACTTGCTTAATTTTACAAAAGATAATGTGTATATTAGTCCAATTTGTTATATAATATCAACTGAGAATAAGTTGTAGTAAACTATAATAAATATTATATAATGTTTTTACTGGAATCAGTTCCACACATATCTGGAGAATGTTAATGCAAGGTGTTAATACCCATTCTTCAGATTATTGATAAGTTACTTTAAATTCCTTTAGATAAATTTTTTATATTCTTTGCCCTATCTTCTCATTATAATTCTAATAGTAATGACATTAATCGGGTTCCACTTTAGAATAGTAGGATTCATCTATGTCTTAAAGAAAGTTGGTCGGGAGTGAATTCGTCCATGGAGTAAGGTTCTACTTTCCTTATTTAGCTTTTATTGTTAGAACTATTTTAACTATAGAAAATGGATAAAGAATATTTCATTGAAAAAACTATACGCTTCAGAAATTGAATAGACACGATTTCAGTGTTCAATAACAATTTAATTGATACAAGAAATGCGCTAAAGTAATAGATTTATTAATTAATTAATCTATAAAATTAAAAATAAATTTATAATATTTAAAAATATTTCTTTTAAATATTTTTCTATATTTTCCGACGTTGTCAATAATACCCAGATTTTACATTTAGATTATATGTTGCCCCTGCTTCATAAAGACCCATTAGGGGAGATATATTGTCAAGGTCGATTGCGCCACTAAATGATATAGTATGTTTCCCAGGTTTCAAATGTTCTAATAAAATCCAGAAACCATCAGACACGCCGTTTCCATCACCTACTGGTGTATCAAATACATTATTTTGAACTGCAGTAAATTCAAATCCACCACCAGGAGAATCTATTCTGTATTGCTCAAGATTTTGGACTTCAATTCCATCTATGTTAACATGCAAGGCGTCAAACAATGTTGAATCGGTAATAATTTTGTTTTCACATATTCTCTGATCTTGTTCATTTGCACCAAAGAAAGGTGTGTCTACCGCAAGATTATTACAGGCCACATTCAATATTGGAAATAGAATTGATGTTCCCTTTTTAACATCACATTCATGTACTGGAAAATCACCAGTATTAGGGTCTCTTGGTGAACCTACAAGAAACAATAATCTGCCGTTATACTGTAAACCTATATCACAACCGTCCTGACCTAAATTGGTAAATGGATTGACATCGGTCGTATCTATTCCAAATGCCCATTGCCACCATCTATCTCCAAGTTTTGATACTTTGTTAGCAGGAAATATTTTTGGATTTTTGTCTTTCTCTAAATATCCATTATCATATCCATATCCATTATCATATCCATATCTATTGTCGTCTTTGTAATAACTATCGTCATAGTATTCGTCTTCATACATTTGTGCTTGTGCATTTCCTATCATGATGGATGGGTTAAGAGCGAGTAGACCCGCTGCTGCTGTTGCTACCAATAGGACAGAAGCCAACAGCATCTTTTTATTATTCAATACAAAGTTAGTTACGAATTTAACATATCTATGATTGGAAGGAACATTATCTGTTCTTGTAATATTCCAAGTTTCTAAATTAACAACAATAAGAAGAATAGCAATTGATGTTTAGTTACTAGATGAAATCGCTAAGATAAAACCAGACAACAAGGACAAGTAATATCACTAGAGCAATAGATATACAAAAAATCTATAAAATAAATTATGTTATTATAAATCTAAAAAAGTAAACAAAATAATCTAAACTTCTTTGATATGAATTAGAATAATATATACAAACATTTATTGACTTGATAAATTAGAAAAATTGTATTAGTAAAACTAATGAATCATAATCATTTAGTTTCAATCTACCGTCTTGGAATATTACTTTAGATGGTTTTCTTTTCTTTTGCCTGATGCTCCTAGAATTATGCTTTCTACTCCATTTATCAACAAGGATATCCCCAATATTAAGGAAATAAGAAACAATCCAAATACATAATTGGCTATTATCATACCTCCTACAAATATTGATAATATTCCTATTCCTATCATCAAATTTTTCTTCCATCCTTTAGTTTTATCTTTAATAGTAGAGATGATTCTTGCAATTCCAATAACTATCAATGAAACAGATAATAATACAAGTATGAATGATGTGGTTATACTTGGATATGCTATCACTATAATAGACAATATTATCGTCAAAGCTCCGAGTATTATATTGGAAATCCTCGATGATTTACTAGATGATCTTGACAAAATTCCCATTCCTAATCTTTCTATTCCTATAGCTAAAAGAGCAATTGCTAGTAGTGTTGTAATAAATCCAACTGCTATAAAGATATGTGAAATAACCAAACCAGAAATTATAACAGAAATTATTCCAAGAACTATTTGCAAGATACGTAATGCTGAACGATTTTTATTCGTACGGTTTTGATTTTGCATAAAAATATTGGAATCTAGTCAATTATTTAAGGTACTCTCAAAGCTCTTATGAATTATACTTTGTCCGTGTAGATTTTGATTAAGCATATTAACTAGAGACTTATTGAGTTCAATACATATCTTAATTTCAGCGAAGGGATTTATTCTATATACATGTAATCAATTAATAAATTTTCTATACACTTTGATATGATATAGAAATATTCACTTAATCTTTTTAATTGTTATGTACTCATTGTATTTGTACTTTCTTGGTCTTAGCCTGCTAAAGACACTCAAGGCATTGAAACTATTCAACAATTGTGGTAATAGTTATTTTTCTGTAAGGAACTGGATTCAGAGATTTACAGAGTATTATACGATTTACAAGAGGAAGAGAATAACAGCATAATTTGCAAAGGAGGGAATAATACCGATAGCGGTTCTAAAATGAGTCTAAGTTATAGTAATAAAGACGGAAATATTTAATATTTATTTTTCAGTTATTAATACATATTTAATAGATTAGTTAAAATTCAGAGAAAAAACGAAAGTTAAGGTCGCAATGGTGGATTATCAAAACATACTACATTTACATTCAGTGTTATTGAAGATTCTCATTAACTTTGTGAATGATATTTTGGTTTTGTGGTACAAACATAAAAAAATTTTAGATTTTATATTATTTTATTTCCATTCCCAATGTTTTTCACTAGAAGTACCTGATTCATCTACTTCACCTTCAAAGACTCCTATTTTGTTATTAAGATAAGAAAGTTTCCCGTTTGTTGAAGATGATTTATATATTACAGACCCACGAGTACTAACGCTGACCTGTCCTTTAGAAGTTCCTATTCCATACCCACGGAATGTTGCAGTATCTTCATTATCTTTGGTGGTTATTATCCCTTGTCCTTCAACATAAGTTACATTTTTACCTGAAGGAATTGTCCAAAATGTACCTATTAGTGTAATCTCAATATCTTTGAACTTTCCTTCCTCTAGCACAGAATGTTCAATCTTGTATTCCTCTGCATTTAAGAGTCTTATACCTACAAGTTTGCCTTTTCCTTCATATAATAAGTCTCCTATCATAATCAGGGAGAATTTTATTCTTTCATATATATAAAGCATAATCTATTAAAACTACTTAAAATATCAGATGGAAATTTAGACTACGAAAAAGTAGGTATTTGTATAATGTGTTAAGAGAACTTTCAAAGAATGATGCAACAATGATAATGAGTCTTAGGAATTAGGGCATATCTAAATATCTATATTTTATGAAGTTCCTTATCCTTACAAACTAGATGATGTTTTAATTTTAAAAAACATAGCTATCAAATTAAGTCATATAAAAATAACGAACTATCTAAGAAGTCTTTACTCTTTTCTTTCTGGATTTTATTTTAGATAGACCATAGTGAATAAGATATTTTTGGTCATTAATTCCTTTGGATTTATAATAATATTTGCTAACTAGATAGGAAATCACATACCACATTATACTATTTACTATAATAGTAAATAAAAAACCATAATAGTATGCCATAATGCTTCCAGTAATAGTACCACCAATTAGAAAAGGTATTTGTCGTTTTATTATTGATTTTAAAATTGTATCCAAACTACATTAAAGATAGACAACATCCTATAATAGTAGTAATAGCAGCAGTTTTTCAGTCTTTTTCCTTTATTTTGATAAAACTTGACCATTAATTTCTAAATATGACAATTTAATATCGGAAATATCATTGGTACCACTTAGCCTCAAATAGGATACAAATTCATCTTCTGAAATTCTAGCCTTCATCATAGAGTCTTTTAAGATTTTTCCATCTTTTACTAACAAAATTGGTTTTGCTACTATAACTTTGCTAAATCTTTTGTACCTTGTTGTAAGATAATCATACATCTTGAATATTGCTATTGCTATAATAATAACCATAAATCCTTGGGGTATAGAGACCTCAGTAGGATTTAACATGGGTTCACTAACTGCATTTCCTACTCATAAAATTATTATTATTTCAATGCTACCTAATCGACCTAAACCCTTGTTTCCAAGCCATTTTATTACAAATACAATTAGAAGGGTAACAATTGCTGTTCTGTAGGTAACTGCAAAGATAGTGTTAAAGTCTATATTGAATGCATTTTCTATAATTTCTGATACTACTAATTCTATGGGCATATAAAATAAAAAAACTAGTTATGCTAGTTATAATGCTATACTGAATAAATAAATTTGCAATTAAATAATGAAAAATGAAGATGAGGATTTTATAAGCATCTAATAGATTTAAATATATTATTTAGCCGTTTATGCTATGGACCACCTGATGTTGGAGTTCGTGTATTACCAGTAAGGTTTTGATATGTCGATGTTTGCATTATGATTTCCTTTGCTTGTTTAATCAATTCATTAGCATCACCGGTTACTGACCAATGCAAGAATAATATCTTTGGTGATTCATTTAACATATGATGGTGCAATGCAGTTTGTGTCCAATTATATTTTTGCATGACTTGCTGAACTGGTACTACTTCTTCATCTATTACGGACCATTCTCCAAATGCTACTTTTAGATTATCCTGTTTTTGAGGTGATGTTGATGTTTGGTTACTGGGTGTATCTTTTGAATTAAAAACTCCTGTATTATTCACAACTGCTGGTACCATTTCAATATAGTGACCAAGTCCTGAGAAATTATTTAATACCATTCCATCATTTCTTACTATGGGTGGAGCTTGACGATAAACTACTATGTCACACAAGTTATAATCAGGCAGTGCTTTTCCTTTAACTACACTGGCCAAGGCAGCACATTTTTCTGGCTCGTTTGCTGGTCTACTCTTTTCGTTGAAAACAAAGATAGTGCCTTTTTCTGGTGCTTCTTTTGATGATTGTTGTTGTTGAGCTTGAGC
>DASVEV010000037.1:0-20927 GCA_036380415.1 Nitrososphaeraceae archaeon | reverse complement strand
ATATCATTCATAAAATTATTTAGTAATCTAATTATTGTAATCCCATTTCATTGAATGTACCTACCTTAATAGATGAACTACGTTTTAAATCCGCTAATCTATGACCTATTATTTGTTCTATACCAGCTTTATCAGAGGCATCAATCAATCTTTGGGTTACTATTCCATCTAGAACCAAAATTTTACCTCCAGACGAATCTGAAAGTTTTTTAACTATCTCCGAAACTGGAACTTTCATAATAGTATTCATTGAACCATCCAGAATAATTGCTTCTAAGGTTTCATTGATTTGAGAATATATGTTTCTAATAACTGACTTGGATTCATTATTAGTTTGTAATCCATTATCTTCTTTAGTAATTGGATAGGTTTCTAAGTGATTAAATTGGGGTTGGGTCTGCTGAAAAGAAGTTTTTTCTCTGTCGTTTTTGTTATATTTTTTATGATTTTGTAATACAGATTGTTGTTTTTTTATAGTTGAGAATGAGTCTTCTTTTGGATCGTCCACTGCATTATTTAATATTTCAGTTATTTCTAAAGGTGTACATTCTTCAACCTCCCTTCCAGCAGGTGCTCTGAATACTTTATCGATTTTAACTAAGCCGTGGAGTTCTTTTAAAATTAAATCACCTGCTCTATCACCATCTAAGAAAGCTATAACTTTTTTTCCTTCAGTAAGGTGAGTTATACTTTCATCAATCTTAGCACCTTCTATAGCTATAGAATTATCGAATCCTGCTCGCAACAGATTAATAACATCAGCTCGGCCTTCGACTAGAATAACCCAATCAGCATTGAATACACCTGTCCCACATGCAAGTTGACCTTTCCCAAATGTAGTAAGTTTCCCTGGTTTACTTGCATCATATACATCTTTGAGCATTTCTTCACCTTCGCTAATAGTTTTAGTAGCCCATTCTTGCACAATTTTTTTTGCTCTATCTACTATAACTTTTTTCTTTATGGCACGAATATCGTCAATTCCAGACAACTCGAATCTTGCTTGAAATGGTCCCACTTTATCTATACTTTCTATTGCCGCCGCTATAAGAGCAGCAGTAGAAATATCGGTGCTCATAGGAATAAGAGCATCACCCTTTGCTATATTCGACTTCGTTTCCACATTGACTTCTATTCGACCAACTTTGGAGACCTTTTGTAATTCATTCAAATTCATTTCAGGTCCTAATAGTCCCTCAGTTTGGCCAAAAATAGCACCTATTATATCCGCTTTTTCTACGAGTCCATCTACGTCGAAACTTAATTTAACGTGATATTTTACTATCCCAGTATTAGGCAATTCCATAACCTCATGTTTATTGTAAAGTAAAATTAGGGGTGATTGGCACGAATATAAGTGCTTTGACCAATATCTGAATGTATCATTATTAAATTTGTAATTCTTTTTTAAAAGTAATTTTAAATAATTATTGTTACGCCTTTTTATAAATGCATAATTAATAAATAAATTATCTTTAATTTATTATAGATAATATGGGAATTGGCGGATCAGAATGGGTAATAATAGGTTTAGTTACTATCTTTTTACTTTTTGGTTCAAGAAAATTACCAGATATGACAAGACATATAGGTAAAGCAATTGGAGAATATAATAATACCAGGCAAACCCTTCTTAAGCAAGTAAATAAAGTTAAAGCCAGTAATAGTACATTTGATGATGAGCTTAATAACGAAAAAAATTTGTATTTTGGAAAGATAATACACGGTCCTGTGTCAACAGAAAGAGAAAAACTAGAAAAAATAGCGGCATCACTCAATATTGATTATTTGGATATATCTGACGAGCAACTTCGCTTAATTATCTTGAAAAAGATGAAAAATGATAATTTTTAGAGATATATTTATTATCTAAGATTAAACAACACATTATGAATAAAATATATGTCTTCATCTAATTTAAATGAAAAAATAAACCCATTTGAAGTAGCACTAAAACAACTACAAGAAGCATCAAAAATTCTAAATTTAGACAATGGAATGTTTGAGATATTATCCAATCCTAAAAGAATTCTAACTGTTTCTATTCCAACAAGAATGGATGATGGTTCGATAAAGGTGTTTACGGGGTTTAGATCCCAACATAATGATGCCAGAGGACCTCACAAAGGAGGAATAAGATATCACCCTGATGTTACACTAGACGAAGTTAAGGCTCTATCAATGTGGATGACATGGAAATGTGCAATAGCGAATATTCCTTACGGCGGTGGAAAAGGTGGAATAATTTGCAATCCAAAACAGATGTCAGAAAATGAGTTAGAAAGAATGACTAGAAGGTTTGCATACCTTATAGCTGATATTATTGGTCCATATAGGGATATTCCTGCACCAGATGTATATACTGGAGGTAAAGAAATGGCATGGATTATGGATACTTATTCTGCATTAAAAGGAAATTATGTTCAACCAGAAGTAATAACTGGAAAACCAATAGCAATTGGTGGTTCATTAGGCAGAACTGAGGCAACTGGTAGAGGTTTGGCATATACCGTCAGAGAAGCTGCTAAAAAAATAAATATTGACATGAAACAAGCTACATTTGTCGTTCAAGGTTTTGGAAATGCAGGACAATTTTCTTCCCAACTAGTTGAAGAGCAAGGTGCAAAGATGATAGCAGCTTCCGATTCTCAAGGTGCAATAATTAAGACAGATGGAATATCTGTGGATGCATTAATGAAATTTAAAAGAGAAACAGGGAGTATAGTAGGATTCGGTGATGCGAAATCAATTACTAATGATGAACTTTTGGAAATAGAGTGTACTATTCTCATTCCAGCAGCATTGGAAAATCAAATTACTAAGAAGAATGCAGATAAAATAAAAACACAGATCATAGCAGAAGCAGCTAACGGCCCTACAACTCCTGAAGCAGATGAAATTTTATTTAAAAAAGATATTCTAGTGATTCCGGACGTACTTGCTAATGGAGGAGGTGTAACTGTTTCGTATTTTGAATGGTTACAAAATTTAAGAAGAGAATATTGGACAGAAGAAGAAGTTAATAATAGATTAGATATAAACATCACAAAATCATTCTATGATGTTTATGATATTCATACAAAATACAATGTAGACATGCGAAAAGCCGCTACCTTACTTGCAGTACAGAGGGTTGTTGAAGCAATTAATATCAGAGGGTTATGGCCATAATATATCTATTATATTTTTAATTTTTTACTCTACTTAATAAATAACTTTGTCTGAAGCAAATATTGAAAAAATTAAAAAAATGGTATTACTCAGTAGAGAAAGAATGACCACATGAACAGCTTTTGGTTACATTTGGATTATTAATTTTGAATCCAGAACCCATAAGGCTATCAATATAATCAATATTAGCTCCTTTCAAATATCTTTGACTGTAATTGTCTACCACAATTTTGACTCCGTTTTGCTCTATAACAAGATCATCTTCTTCAGAATTTTCTTCAAAACCCATACCATAAGATAAGCCAGAACAGCCTCCACCAGTGACATATACACGCAGAAATAAACTATCTTTGCCTTCTTGTTTCATAAATTCACTAACTTTTTCTGCGGCTTTTGGAGTAACAGTTACTATTTGTGATTGTTGTGTACTTTCCATAGTTTAATTATGTTGAAAAAGAATATAAGTTTTCCCTGTCTTGAAAGACATTAAGACTTTCTATTTTTAAGCTCTGACCATTTTGCGAGTACACCAGCTGCTACAGCCCATGATAGTACTGAATGATATACTGGTACCATCTTTTTTTCTAATCTGTTTGAGATATCAATAGTAAATGGTCCGCCTAAAGCACCTACTAAAATTGGTTTTTTCTTTTGTTTTTGAAAATCTCCTAATATATTTACAATAGTTTCTTCAAGAGGATCATCTTGAAAAACAAACCAAGGCATTATAATATCAACATTAGGATCGTCCATAAATGTTTGAATAGCGAATTTATAATCATCAGCATTGGCAGAACCTGTTACATCAAGAGGATTACCTATAACATACGTTGCAGGATAATGTTCATTAAACTTGTGTATAGAATCTTCGCTTAAATCAGCAATTTTTAATCCTAATCTTTCAAAGTGATCTATTGCAGCAATTATTGGTCCAGCACCATTGGTAACTAAAGCCACTTTATTTCCTTGAGGAATAGGTTGCCAAGTTAAAGCTTTTAATGATCCGGTTAATTCCTCATAGCTATCTACAGATATAATACCGGCTTGATCAAATGCTCCTTTGACAACAGAATATGATCCACCCAAGGATCCAGTGTGAGATGCTGCTTGTTTAGCTCCTCTTTGGGTTCGTCCATTTTTAAAAACTACTATAGGTTTCTTTTTTTCTTTTATAACTCTCCTGGCAGTATTCATAAACTTTCTACCATTACCAAGACCTTCAACATAGAGACCAATTACATTTGTGTTTGGATCATCTGATAAATACCAAATCATATCTGCTTCATCGACATCAGAACGATTACCATAAGAAATCATTTTGCTCATTCCAAAAGTGTCTGAAGTTTCCATAAAAGCAATTCCAATAGTTCCACTTTGAGATAAGAAAGCAACATCTCCTTTTTTAGGTCTAACCATTCTATCATGTCCTTGAAAAGCACAGTCTAATCGATTTTCACCATTAAACATTCCTATACAATTTGGTCCAATAATTCTAACTTTCAATTTAGAAGATAATTCTTTCACTTTTTGTTCTATTTCTGCTCTTTCTCCACCCAGTTCTTTTCCTCCTCCAGAAATGATTACCATATTATGTATTCCTTTCATTCCACATGTTTCCAATATAGTCGGTACAAATTTTAAATCGACGGTGACTATAACTAGATCTATATTTTCACTGATTTCTTCTAAATTTTTATATGCTTTTAACCCTAGAATTTCATTATAACCCTTAGCATTTACTGGATATATTTTACCTTTATAGTCGTATTTAGATAAACTTTTCAACACAGAATTGCCGATCTTACCTTCTTCAGGAGATGCTCCTATTAATGCTATAGAATTCGTATCAAAGAATGTATTCATATAACTTGAATCAGGTGTTGATTGAGAGATGATATTTTCATCAGGAATTGATTTCAGAAGAATTTTTGCATCAACGACATAGTAATTATCTGGATAAACTATAATGGGATTAAAATCTATGCTATCAATATATTTAGCCATATCAATCCCCAAATTACCTATTTTGAGAATTGCATCACAAAGCATTTCTAGATTGACTGGCTTGGCTCCTCTAAACCCTTTTAAGATCTCTTTAGCTTTGAGATCTTCTATCATATTTAATACATCTTCTTTAGTTATGGGAAGAACTCTAAATGATACATCTTTGAATAATTCTGTATAAATTCCTCCCAAGCCAAGCATTATGACTGGACCAAATTGAGGATCGTTTTGTAAGCCGACTATTAATTCAATCCCTTTAGGAACCATCTTTTCTAAGAGGACTCCTTTAACTTTATAGTCTTTAGACAAACGGTTATACATATCTAAGAACGTTTCTTTAACTTCGTTTTCATTTTGTAAGCCAACTTTTACTCCTTGAACATCTGTCTTATGTAATATCTGATCTGATACTATTTTTGCAACAAGTGGAAAGCCAATTTCCTTTGCTTTGGATACAGCTTCAGATTCGGTAGTTACGATGGAATATGCAGGTACCTTTATCTCATATACTGACAATATAGATTTTGCATCCTCTTCAGTAATTACCTTATTTCCTGTTTGAGTAACATCATTTATTATTTTTTGGACTTTTTCACTATCTCTCATACCATATGGAGAAAAAGTTAGTATAGTTTCTATTTAACTTTTCTTAATAATCCATATTATTTGCAAACGTACTATATTGATTAAAGACGGCTATCTAATTTCTTTAATGATTCAATTAGGATTGATCGTCTCGATTCTTCTGTTATCAATTCCCTAGTGTTTTCAATTAAAATTTTACATATATCCAATTTCTTTCGGATACCACTTACTATATTATCATATATAGAAAATGGATATAGGTATCTATAAATTTCTTGCATGATTCTAAAAAGGGATTCTGCTTGCTCATACCTGCCGAGTCTAACCATATCATAAACCATTCTCTTTATTTCACCAATACAATCTAATATTCCAAATAGATATGCTTGGCTAGAAACACCAATTTCATCCGATCCAGGTAGAGGTTCATTTTTTACTATACTCATCAATAGACTAGATTCTACTAGTTCTTGTTCTGACATGGACAGATATCGTAAAAGATCTACCTGAGCTAGTGTTTTGAGAGAAGAATACAAATCTTTTGCTTTATCTAATTTTAATTGACTTTCTTGTATATGGCCTTGATGAAGAGATATGATAGACTGACTGCACAAAATAATAACATCTCGCGATTCTTTTATTAATTGTTCTCTTCTATTTTCTATTGAATGCAATTCATCGTTTATAGATTTAAGTGAAATCTCAATTTTTTCAGTTACCATATCTTTGTTGATTAATGTTCATAATATAGAGTTTTAATTATTTGATATGATAATAAAAATGCTATTTAAAACCAACAATTAATAAAAGTTTGAATATTGAATAGAAAAATACTTGGGAAACATTCGTAGAAGCAGAGGATATAGTTATGAATATTCGATTGTAAATAGAATTAATAATCGTAATTGGATAGCCAAAAGGCTTGGAGGTTCAAGTGTTGGCCTTCCAGATATAATAGCTGTAAATAACAATAAAGGAATTTTGTTAGTTATTGAAGCTAAATCAGGCACAGGAGAATCATTGTATGTCCCAAGCGATCAAATAGAGAGATGTTTTTCAATTGTTAAAATGTTTAGATATTATAATTATAAATATGTAATTTTAGCATTTAAGTTTCTGAGAAAAAAGAGAATAAAAGTTAATAATGAATTATCTTATGAAAAAAGAAAACTTGTAGAATATTATAAAATTATTGAGCCGATATGGAAAAAAGGAAAAACTCCACAGATAAAATGTAATTATGACGGCAAAACATTTTTGATTACTAGTAACGGATCATTAGAAATCAATTTTTCTAATTACAAGATGCATTTTCAAAAAAAAGATATCAAATTAAATACAAATACACCTCCATAAATATCAAAAATGAATCATCCGAAAGTAAAGAATGAGAAAAATAACAAAATCATCAAAAAGATGTCAGAGATTGCTATTTCTTCTCATCAAATGTATGAAATCGAAAATATCGGACATACTAAATTTGGTATGAAAAAAGTTTTAATGATGGAAAATGCAGGTTTTGGAGTAGCTGATTTTATTATTAAAAGATTTAAAAATAAAAAAGTTTCTAAATTAAAAATTTTAGCTATTTGTGGATCTGGAAATAATGGTGGTGATGCAATGGTTGCAGCGAGACATTTAACTTGTTTAGGTATTAATGTTAAAGTAATATTTCTAGGAGAAACATCCTCAATTAAGACAGAGGAAGCATTAACAAATTTTCAAATTATTAGAAAAATGAATAATACTATAGAATTAATCCTAAATAGTAAATTAGATACGACGAACATAAAAAAACAAATACTAAATGCAGATATAATTATCGATGGAATTTTTGGCACTGGAATTAAAGGTGATATTCAAGATCCCCATCTATCAGTAATTAAATTGGTAAATAAATCTAAATCATACATTGTCTCTGTGGATATACCCTCTGGTTTAGATCCTAATAATGGAAAAATTACAGCGGATTGTGTAAGGGCCAATACAACAATAACATTTCATAGAATTAAAATAGGATTGTTGAACAACAGAAAATATACTGGTAATTTAATATTGAAGAAGATAGGAATACCTATAGAAGCTGAGAGAGGAATAGTATAACATGACCTTTAAAATAGAACAAATTTCTGTTGGAAAAATGGCAAATTTCACTTATTTAATTATAGATAATGAAGAAAAAGAAACAGCAATTGTCGATCCGTCATGGGATTTAGAAAAGATCTTTGAAATAATAAATAAAAATGAATATAAAGTAAAGTATGTTATTAACACTCATTCACATTTTGATCATATACTTGGAAACGATCAAATTGTTGTTCACACCAAATGTAAAGTTGTTCAACATAAAAATTCTAGAGAAAAACATGATATATCACTAAATGATGGAGAGGAATTTATGATTGGAAAGACCATTGTACAAGTATTATTTACTCCAGGCCATTCCAAGGATAGTATATGTTTAATAGTTGATTCTAAAATAATAATTACTGGAGATACATTATTTGTTGGAAATTGTGGCCGTATCGATTTACCCGGTAGTGATCCTGAAGAGATGTACAACAGTTTGTTTAAAAAAATTATGAATTTAGATAATAACCTGATTGTTTATCCCGGTCATGATTATGGATACAAACCGACTTCTACGATAGAAGAAGAAAAGAAAAGTAATTATATTTTAGTTCCTAGATCAAGGAATGAATTTATAAGATTTATTACTCAAGGAGAATAACAAATTGATAGAAAAATATAAAGATATTACAGTAGTAAACGGCAAATACAGTATTGATATATTAGAATCAAGCAATCCTATTTTCGTTTGTGTAATATCATATACTGAAACAAGTGAAATTCCAGGTATCACTGTAGCGGGGGCTAATAATGATTTAATAAAATATACATCTTCAGCTGATGCAGAGTTTCTTTATTATGGTAAATGTAAATGTATTGATGGCGTACCTGCTACTCCAGATGGAAAACCAACTCCTGCTATAATAACAAAAACAATGCTAAACATTGGTAATATTCCTTTTATTGTAGTAGATTCAGGAGCAAAAATAAAACCTGATATACCGTTATTTTCATTTAATCTAAGATCGGGTAAAAATATAATGGAGAACATTGCAATGGAGTCAGAAGAGGTAGAAAAAGCCTATAGATATGGATTACTGCTCGGTAAACAACTATCTAAAAGTAATGATCTTGTAATTCTTGGAGAAAGCATTCCTGGTGGAACAACAACTGCACTGGCGGTTATGCTTTCTTTAGGTATAGACGCAAAAAATAAAATGAGTAGTAGTATGCCAGAAAATCCTCATAATTTAAAAAATATGATAGTAATAAAAAGTATGAAAAAAAATAATATTACTTTTGGGTCATTGAAAGATAAGCCTTTTGAGGCTATCTCTTTGTTAGGAGACCCTATGATCCCATCAGTGACAGGTATCGCTCAAGGGGTTATTGATAATGGTGGAAGAGTAATGCTGGCAGGTGGAACTCAAATGTGTACTATTTTATCAATTTTAAAAAGTCTTAATGTTAAAACTGATAAAGTCGTCATAGGTACAACAAAATATATTTTTAATGATCATAGCGCAGATTTTACTAACCTAGTATTATCTATAGATAACAATGTAGGTATTGTTATTTCGGATTTACATTTAATTGAATCAACAAAACTAGGACTAAAAGCATTTGCAAATGGCTTTGTAAAAGAAGGAGTTGGTGCTGGAGGAGTATCAATAGCAACAATGATAAATGCAAATGGAAAACTTAACGGAGAAATTTTGTTGAAATGTATAGAGAGAGAATATGAGAAAAATATTGAAAAAAAATTCACGTTAAACGGAATTAATATTTGACTATGAAAATACAACTAAATTAAGAATTAAAGTTATTTCACAGTTACTGATTTAGCTAAGTTTCTAGGATAGTCAGGATTAGCATCTTTTTTTAATGACAGGTAGTAGGATAATATTTGAATTGGGATAATTTCAATTATTGGATAAAAATTCTCATTAACTAAAGGCAATTTGATAAAATAGTCATACATATCATTATTTTTATTTGAAATTCCAATAATCTTTGCACCTCTTGATTTCATTTCATGTATACTATGTAACGTATCATAATAAGTTTCATCTTCTGGATTAAGAACTATGACGATTGTATTAAGTTCAATCATAGCCAAAGGTCCATGTTTTATCTCTCCAGCAGCTATACCTTCTGCATGAATATAAGCAAGTTCCTTAATTTTTAGAGATCCCTCTAATGCAATTGGATAATGAAAGGACTTGCCTAGGATATAGATGTCTTGGACAGATTTTATATCCTCAGCTATTTTTTCTAGATAGGAATCATCCATTAAAATCTCATTTAGAGCATTATTAAACACATCTGTTGACATGTCTAATGATCTGTTATTTACACCTAAACTGTCTATTATAGAATATATTGTTGCCAATTGTGCAGTAAAGCTTTTTGTTGCAGCAACACCCATTTCTGGTCCACAATTTATGGAAACATAATGATCGCTCAATCTAGACAAAGAAGAAGTAGGTATATTTACGATAGAAAGAATTTTTGCTTTATACTCTTTAGCTATCTTAACGGAATTTAAAACATCTGCTGTTTCACCACTTTGAGAAATAGCGATCAGTACTGAGTTTTCATCAATAGGTGCAGACATATATTCAAACTCACTTGACATTATTATTTCAGTTCTTATCTTCGCAAATTTATAAAAAAGATATTTTGCTAATAATGCCGAATGATAACTTGTACCACTTCCAGTTATAAAAATATTTTTAGAGGAAGAAATAAGATCGGTTGCTTTTTTAAGAGATATTCTGTCAATCTGAAAAGCCACAGGAATAGAATTTATTTGTTGATGGATCTCTTTTATCGTATAGTGTGCGTACTTTCCTTTATCAATATCTCCTAATTCCCAAGCTACCTGAGTTATAGGTCTGAATACATTATTACCATTAAAATCGTATAAGTTTATGCTTTGATGATCTAGAATAACTATGTCACGATTGTCAAGAAATATAGCTTTATCTGTATATTCTAAGAAACCTAAAACATCGCTGGAAATGAAATTGCCATCATTACCCATTCCAATAATTAATGGTTCATCTAATCTAGTACCAGCGATCAATCCAGATTTGAAAATTGCCACAAATGCATAAGAACCGTGTAATTGTTTACATGTTTCAATAATAACCTTTTTGACATCATCAAACTTTTTAAGATAGCTCTCTATTAAGTGTGCAATAACTTCACTATCAGTTTGACTTTGAAAAATATGTCCTTGCTTTATAAGATTATCCTTTAGTTGTTGATAATTCTCGATTATTCCATTATGAACTACAACTACATTATTTGTACAATCCGTATGAGGATGTGCATTTAATTTAGTTATACCTCCGTGGGTAGCCCACCGTGTGTGTCCTATTCCTATTTGTCCAGGCATATTGTATAATTTTAAAGAGTTATCAACATCAAGAACCTTTCCTACGTCTTTACGAAGTAAGATTCTGTCTCTTTCAAGGGTAGCAATTCCAACACTATCATATCCCCTATATTCCATTTTCTTTAAACTTTCAACTATAACCGATGCTGCCATACATTTACCAATATACCCTATAATAGAACACATAAATTATGTCATATGAAATTAGTTTAAATAGTATATTAACACTTGTACTATACCACTATAAAGATATTCATAATTGTGATCTTAATTTCAAATCAATATTAGAAAAGTCATTATGATATTTGTTTACCGGTATAAAACGTTTTATAGAAAATAGTCGATTTGACATTATGAGAAAAAAGACTATAATATCTGACCATAATGGAAATACCATAAGTAAAAAAATTTTAATATTTGATAATATAACTGATATGAAAACATTATCAAATAATATTGCATGGAAAATAATAGAGATATTATCATCCAGAGCTATGTATCCAGCACAAGTAGCAAAGGAATTAAAGCTTTATGATCAAACAGTTTATTATTATATTAGAAAATTGGTTAGAATAGGAGCAATAGAACAGGTAGGAACAAGTTTGATTAGAGGAGGAACAGCTAGGCTTTACTCAACTTCTAGTTCTTCATTTGGTTTAGAACTTGAAGGACACGGAGAGAAACTTGAATCTTCTCATTACACAAAAAATGACACGAGAAAAAATATTCCTTATATATTAAAAGAGTTTTATGAAAATAACTCTTTTTCTGGGTTAATCGTTGTAGGAGCACCTGATCCTCACGGTCCTTACAAATCCTCCTCTAGGGACGGACATTATGCTGTTCATTTGAGTTTTTATTTGGGAACTTTATGTAATTCATCTACTTCTGGCTTCATAGTTAAATTAGATGTAGATGCGAAAGCAGAAAAAGATATTGATAATAGAAATTTAATATTGATTGGTGGGCCAGGCACAAATATTGTTACTTCAGAATTCAATAGATATCTTCAGATTAAATTTAATGCAGATAATTATTGGTCTGGATTAACTGACCAATCAGGAAGAATATTTAATATGGACAATCATGGACTGATTGCTAAAATAAATAATCCCTATAACAAAGATAAAAAAATCCTTATTTTAGCAGGTGTAAGAAGTATAGGAACAAAAGCATCGGTCATTGCATTAACCAATTATGGAAATAAAATATGTGATAATTCTTTAGGTGATGATCAATTCGCATTAGTTGTTCAAGGGTTCGACATGAATGCAGATGGAAAAATAGATCATGTTGATATTGTTTCTTAATTATTGACTGGTCGGTATATTTTGAGATGGATTCATAAATTGACCTCTTAAGGCAATTTTTGATTCTTCCTCTTTTTTGACTATGTAACCTGGAATATTAATAATCCTTTCGCCAATTGATACATGACCGTGCACTACTAACTGCCTTGATTGATGTGGAGATTTGGCATTATCCTTTTTCATTATGATGGTTTGCAATCTTCGCTCTAAAATATCTTCTAGTTTTAAATTAAGAATATCATCTAGAGTTGCAGAATCTTTTACTAATCCAAGTCTTTGTAAATAGTTTAATAGTTTGGTTTCTTGTGTCTGTCTTGCCTCAATTGTTAAAGCTAATAATTCACGCGCTTGATTTCTTATATCTGCGACCTTAGTTTGTGCCTTCCATAATTCACTTTTGCTTCTAAGACCATAAGATCCTATAAGATACAACTCTGAACTTAACTGATCGGTAGTCCATATCTGACGAGGTCTACGAAAAGTTTTTCTTGATTTCTTAGGGTCTCCCATTATTCACCACTCTTTTGTGTTTTTGGTGGAGCTTGGGCTGTTTTACGTACTCCTACTGCACTAGCTCTTCTACCAGTCGTACGTGTACGTTGACCTCTTACACGTAATCCAAACATATGTCTATATCCTCTCCAACTCATAATACTTTTCTCTCTATCTATATCATTTGAAACAATAAAATCCAAATCGGATGTAAGTAAATGAATATTGTAACCCGTATCCATATCTTTTCTCCTGTTGAAATAGAAATATGGAATACCTATTTTAGTAGGATCCTTAAGAGCGTCCTCTATATCATTTAATTCTTTATCAGTTAGAAGACCGACTCTAATATATGGATTAATATTTAATTTTTGAAGTAATACTTGAGCGAAATTATAACCAATACCTTTAACTTTACTCAAAGCGACAGTTATTTTTTTATCTCCCTCAACATCTTTACCCATAATTCTAACAATGTGCTTATAGTCTGCTGTTGACAACTCTTAAAACTAGAGTAAAGACCTCAATAAAAATCATACTGGGATTTAGGTTAAAGTAATTTTAATTTATAATCACACAGACCGTCGATTTAATAAAATCAACTCAAATATTAGATATTTTATAAAATCTTAGCTAAAATTTTTTTATTAAAATGCTATCTATCCATATAATTAATAAAAAAAACTAAAAAAATACAATAACAGAATGAAAAAAGTGAATACATATAATATAGAAAACATATTACAGTTTTTTAAAAATACTAGAATGATCAAGAAAATTCCAAGAATTTTATTACTAGTATAAATAATTTTGAATGACTACTACTATCTATTTATTTAACAAATGTTTAAATTTTGTTTTAGTAAGCAAGAAATCAATTGAATTTTAAAGATATTGAGAAAATGGTATTAGATTCTTACAAATCTGATCCAACATATAATGAAATATTTCCTGGTGTTCCACAAAATTATAAAGAATTTAAGACATTAAAAGATCTTCTCGAAATAAACTACAAACATGCTAAAGTTGATGATCAAATTAGAGGTAATTTAATAACACTCCTGAAAAAAGGTATAAATCCATACCGTGGAATCATTGGATATGACGATGATGTAATACCATCCATAAACAGAGGAATCCTTGCTGGTCATGATCTGTTATTAGTAGGACAAATAGGTCAAGCTAAAACAAAATTATCTGAAGCTATATCAAAAAATCTATTATCGCCCATACCCATAATTAGAAAGTCTTTAACAAATGATATTCCCACAACGATTATAGCGGAACAGCTGATTTCTTTATTAGAAGACAAAGAAGTTATACACTATTCGCCCAGGTTCACTGTTTCAAAGGAAACGGAAGATAATATTAGGAATAACGGATTAGACACTAGAGTAGATTGGGTTGACGGATCGGAAAGATATAGATACATTTTAGCAACTCCTGATATTTCGGTTAAAGATTTAGTAGGACAAATTGATGCAATAAAAATAGCAAAAAAAGGAGTTGAGATTTACAATATAGAATCATACTCACCTGGTCAGCTATTACAAGCAAGACATGGAATATTGTGTATTGATGAATTACCTGTATTAGATCCTAGAAAACAAGTCTCTTTATTGAGCGTATTGCAAGAAGGTAAATTTACTACCGGTTCATATCCTGTTTACTTTGAACCTGATCTCAAAATAATAGCTACCTCAAATCCGATTGATTATACTCATTCTGGAAAAATAATAGAACCTTTGTTTGATAGGCTTAGAAGTCATATCGAGACACGTTATCCTGTAAAAATCATTGATGAAATGCTTATAATAATCCAGGAAATAAAACTAAGCGATCCAAAAAATATTATTTTACCTATTTTCGTCTTGAAAACCATTGCTAAGATAACACAGTTAGCTAGAACAAATTCAGACATTAACCAAGATAAAGGGGTAAGTGTGAGAATGTCGGTTCACTCCGCTGAAGCCATAATTAGTGAGGCTGAACGAGTAAGATCTTTAACTTATAATGTAAAGGCAGTCCCCAGATTTTCAGATATTAATAGTATACATCAAACATCCAAATTTGAATTATCTGAATTAGATGATAATAAACAAAATAGATTAGAGATTTTAAATAAATTGATTTCAGAAGCAATAAACGCTATAGCGAAAGAATATATCCAAAACATAAAGAAGGAAGAAATTGTGCTCTTAAAAAATGATTTTGGTAAGAATAAGAAATTTATAGTATCCCAAAATCTTTTAGGAGAGGAGAGCAGCAATTCCCCTGATAATTACGAAAATCAATTGAAAAGTTTTCCGATTCTTTTAAAAATAGTTGATAGGATAATAGAAATAGACGAAAAAGAAAAAAATGTCTTTATTAAAAATATTGAATATAACAGAATTGATATTAAGGGATTATCGTTTTCTAATAAACAAAATAAAGAATATAGAGCATCAATAGTAGAATTAATACTTGAAGGGTTAAGGAATTTAGATAATCCAATTATTGATAGAAGAGAAAAGGGAATATATGAAAATACTCAATAAGTCAATAGATTTTGTATATTTTCCTTTTACTAAAGAATCGGATCAAACTCCGAATAAAAAGTTTGAAGATCAAGGAGAACAAAACATAAGTAATGATATACTAAATGACCTATTAAAATCCCTTGGAAAAGAAATTCTTAAAGAGAAAACACCATCTTTACAAGAATTAGAACAAACTTTACAAGAAATTATTAAAAAAAAAGAAAATAACAAAAATAAACTTAACAAAGAAAGCGATATTAACGACAATAATGATTCAAATACACCAACAGACAGCAATGTAAAATCGAATCTACCTATTGTTACTCATCTTATAAGAAAAGGTTATATAAAAAATTCCGAAAAATGGTTAAGCAGTAAAGGATTTGTGAGTATTGGTGAAAAAATATTACAAGACATATTGAAAGAACTAAAAAAAGGAGATTTGGGAATACATGAGACCAAAAACTTTGGATATGGATCCCTTTTATTAGATACAACAAAAAAATACGAAATTGGTGATGATATCAGATTGATTAATATTCCAAATTCATTATTAAATTCAATTCAAAGGCTCGCAAGAAAAAATGGAAGAGTCGAAATACCGATAAAATTTGAGGTTGAAGATTTTGAAGAATATGAAACTATTCAAGATGTTAGAGTTTCAATTGTATATTGTATAGATCTCAGTTCCACAATGAGATATGCAACATTGTACGGGGATTTAAGTAGAATAGAAGCTGCTAAGAGAGCATTATGGTCTTTGTATATCCTACATAAAAAATATTTTCCTTCAGACATAATTAACATGGTAGGATTTGGGGCCTTAGCTTCTAAAATAAATCCACAAGATATCCCATATTTAAAAACTTTTGAACCTGGAGTTGATTTTCTTCATTATACAAATTATCAAGCAGCATTAAAACTAGCCAAAAAAATTTTACAAAAAAATCCTGTAGAAAATAAAAGAATAGTGCTTATTACCGATGGTCACCCTAGTGCATGTTTTATTGATAATGAAATAGAGCAGCAAAAAATACTTTCACAAAGACCCTATTCTCACTTCTATATTCCTGATAAAAATACAATAAATTCTATTAAGAAAAGTCAGGAAATGGATTTAGATATAAATTCAGGCGAATTAGTTTATTTATGTTATAGATATAGACAAGTTGATCAATTTATAGGTGAACGTACTATAATTGAAGCCAAAAAATGCTATAAAAAAGGAATTCAAATTGACACTATAATGATAAGTGAAGAAGACTCTATGTTGAGTTATGTAAATGAAATGGAAAAATATGTAAAGGGAAGATCATATTACATTAATCCAGATTCAATAGATAAAATGTTATTAACTGATTATATAAATAATAAAAAGAAAATTATTCATTCAAAAAGATAATTTCTGATACTTATTTAGTTAATTTATAAATTAAACTCAATCTGTAATGTTAACAATGAGTAATGTAATGGAGACCATCAATTATCTAGACTGGAATCAATCTATGGATATATTAAAAAAAGCTTACAAAATAAATCTTTTTGCTATTATAATTGGTCCTAAGGGAACAGGAAAAACATCATTGGCAAGAAAATTTGCCTCTGAACTTAATAAAAAAATTTTTTCAGTAAACTTTAGTCTTAGAACAAGAGAATCTCATTTAGTCGGAACTAAAACTATAGAGAATGGTGAAATCAACTTTGTGGAGGGAATTTTGGTAAAATCCATGAAAGAAGGAGGAATTCTTTATTTGGATGAATTAAATGCTGCAGAACCAGATATGCTCTTAAGATTAGATGAGGCTCTAGACGATAGGAGACAAATAATATTGAAAGAAGCAGAAGGTCAGCTTATTAAAGCTAGTGAAGGATGGTTTGTAGTTGCTACAATTAATCCTTTATCCCACGTTGGCACTAAAGAATTACCACCTCAACTTTTAAGTAGATTCCCAATTAGGCTTAGTTTAGATTATCCACCAGAGGAAACTGAACTCGAAATTATTAAACAACATACTATAGTAAATAACGACAATTTAATTAATATTCAACGTGCTATAAAATTAGCAAGAGCATTAAGAGAAGCTGCGGGAGTAGAAGAACTATTTTATGGACCTAGTTTAAGAGAAACAATTGCATTTACTAAATTACTAAATATTGGTACCGACCCAAAGCTTGCAGCTGAAATAGTTTTTGCAAATGCATATAATCAATGGGGTGAAGTAGAGTATAGAAAGGTCATGGACATGGTTCTTTCGATATTCGGTTGATAATTACATTGGATAATAGTAAAAAATATTTAAGAAATGATATTCTGCTAGACATAGCTACATTTCTTGCACGTAGATGGTCTAATAGTGCAAAAGTCATTGTTACCATTTCTAAAGATAAATCCCCTCAAACAGATATTGAAAAACAACAGATTATTTTACCAACATTAAATTATTTTCATGGTGAAGAATTTCAAAGATATAGACAATGGAGAATTTCTTTATGGTATGAAGCAATGAGAATAAGGCATACTTCAAAAGTAAAAGTCTCACGTCAAGACCATGCATATGGATTTATTCTTAACAGTATAGAAACAAAAAGAATCGAAATATTAGGTTTACATGACTGGCAAGGTATGACAAATGAAATAATTTTTTATGAGGGTATGTCGTGGTTATCAAAACCTCTCCTCAATACAATATATGGAAGACATAAAATAATCGAAGCTTTTTCACAATACTTTCTTACTGGATATATTAAAGGAGAACTATTTGGAAATGAATTTGACAAGATAAGACAAGCAACAGATTTTGCAAATGAGTGTATTAAAGAAGCTATTGATAAAAGATTAGGAACAGACTGGATATATGACAAGGTAAGAGAAATTATAAAAATATTACAAATAGATCCTTTATTATCAATTCCTTTGACTACTCCTAGATCTAGTATAGGATTGGCAATGAATAAATTAGATTTATTTAAACAACTAGAGAGTATAATAAAATCAAAACTGGTAAATAAAGAATTTGACAAAACAATAAAAGAAATTATTGAAGGAAAAGATGTCGTAAAAGAATATGAGACTTTAGTTAAAGAAAGTAAGAAATCAGAAACAAAAGGATACGACAGTTTAGAAAATTTTGACATTAGTGTTCCTAATAGGATGGATATCAATGAATCAGAAATCTATGACATAGAACTCATTCAAAAAATTAAATCGGCATTTAGAGATTGGAAAACTGGTTGGATAGAACTTCATCAAGAAAAAGGCGATGAATTGGACACAGAGGCATACATTGATTCTCAGACTAAACCTTTTCTCAGCGACTTTAAAATATCCATTAGAACAAAAGTAGTGATTTTACTTGATCACTCTAGTAGTATAGAAGAAATTGAACTCAAATATAAACAAGCCACCATAGCATTATGTGAAGCCCTTAGTTACTTAGGAATCGATTTTGCTGTCTATGCATTTAGTACTGAAGCAAAAAAAGTAAAATGTTGGCTAATTAAACCACCAAAAATTCCATGGTCTGCAATAAATGCCAGAAGATTAGCTCAAATAAGAGCAAGTGGGGGTACACCATTAGCTGAAATATACACTATTCTTTTACCTTTTATCAAATCATTTAAACCTGAGATAATGATTACACTAACTGACGGAGAGCCTTCAAATTATGATGCCGTTAAGGAAATGGTTTTAACCTATAGAAATTTCTCTATCCACATGGCAGCCCTTGGATTAGGAAAAGATCTAAATGATCTTATCAATATTGGTCACAATTTAAAATATCTTAATTACAATAAAACAATAGCTAGTAGAGTAGAAGATATACCAAAAAAGGTTATTAACTTACTCAAAGTGTAATTACTCATAAAATAAAGATATAGTTATAAAATCTTAATTGAAGGATTTGTTTTCTTAAGATTTTCCCAATCTGAAATGAATGTTTTTAAGCCATTATCTGTAAGAGGATGTAAAAACATTTTTCCAAGAATATCGGGTGGTAAAGTTACTACATCTGCACCAGCTTTAGCAGATTCAATCACATGAATTGGATGACGTATACTTGCCACAAGAATTTTAGTATTATATTGATAATTTTTAAAAATTTGGTTTATGTCTCTGATAAGACTCATCCCCTCATTACCTATATCATCAAGTCTCCCAATAAAAGGACTTACATATGATGCTCCTGCCTTTGCAGCTAATAAAGCTTGATTAGCAGAAAAAACTAGAGTAACATTTGTATCTATTCCTTCTTCTTTTAATTTTTTTACTGCTTTTAATCCATCAGGAATCATTGGAACCTTAATTACAACATTTGAACCATATCGCTGGAGAATATAAGCTTCTTCCATTATTTGATTGATTTCAGTAGATATAACCTCTAGGCTAACTGGTCCTTGGACCATCTGTACGATTTCTCTAATGATTTCTTCCGGATCTCCACCTTCTTTTGAAAGAAGTGTAGGATTAGTCGTTATTCCATCAACCATTCCCATTTCGGAATAATGACGAATGGAAACAATATTAGCAGTATCAAGAAATATTTTCATTTTTTTAATTTATCAATTGTAGATAGCACAACCCGTTCTATTTCTTTTTCGGTTAAACCATAACAATCAAGCAACATATCTAATTCAGAATCTCTTGCAGATTCTCCAAATGTATCTCTAACTCCAACTCGTTTTACATAACAAGGATAAGATTCAGAACATACCTCTGATACTGCACTACCTAAACCTCCTATTATATTATGTTCTTCAACAGTAACAATCGCACCAGTTTCTTGTCCTGCTTTTATCACTAAATCATTATCTAATGGCTTTATTGAATAAGAATCAATTATACGAGCGGATATGTGGAATTTTTCTTTCAAAATTTTAGCTGTTTTAAGGGCTTTATAAACCATCAATCCGCAACCAATAATAGTTATATCTGAACCATCTTGCAATATATTTCCTTTACCTATTTGGAATTCACTCTCATTGTCATCATAAATTATCTCTGACGAGGGACGAGCAAGTCTTACATAAAATGGACCTGGAATATATGCAATATTTTTAATTATTTTGAAAACAGATACAGAATCAGCAGGTGCAAGGACTTTCATGTTAGGAATTGATCTCATAATAGATAAATCTTCAATTTGCTGATGTGAGGCTCCATCTGGGCCGACTGTTAAACCAGCATGAGATACAACCAATTTAACATCTAGGCTAGGATAACATATTGCGTTACGAATCTGATCCAAACAACGTCCAGGTAAAAATGCAGCATATGTGCTTGCAAATGCTGTTTTTCCAGCAATTGCGAAACCTGCTGCAATAGAAACAAGATTTGCCTCAGCTATTCCTATATTAAAAAAACGTTCAGGA
>DASVEV010000036.1:0-2004 GCA_036380415.1 Nitrososphaeraceae archaeon | reverse complement strand
ATACCTAGAACAGCTATGACTACTCCAGTAATTATTAACATTATTTGGCCAATCAACGATAAATTACTTCCTTTAGTAAACGCATAACCATCAACTAATATGTCAGAGTTTCCTAAATTGTTAATTTCTATAAAATACTCTCCACCTTGATTAGCTGTTAAATTGAAAGAATAATCCGACGAAGATTCTGTCAAAGTAACATCAGTTTTATTAGGATATGTTATGGACATGTTAAAAAGGGATCCTGAAACGGATATAAATGCAGTATTTCCCCTATCCATATTAGGAGAAAGAATGTCTACAGAATCTGGTTTGATAATACTATCGACATCTACTTTTACTGAAGTATTTGAATAATAAATGGATAAAATCCCAATAGCAATAAACACTGTTCCTGCTATTAATAAACCATAGAAATAAACAGATCTTGATACCATAGGCATAACAATTTAGCAAAGATATTAATAGATTTCATATTTTTGATATTTGTATATATTTGTCATCTGTAAGAGACACTTTAAATCTATTTTATAGGTATTTAAAGACAGATACAAAAATATAGAACTGCAAGCAATTTTAAATATATTAATCTAAGATTTTTTATTTAGTCATGCATGTAATAAAGATATTTCAAAGATTTGAGAGTGTTTACTCCATCCTTTAAATTAGTATAGTAGGAATAAAAATGAATTTTAGCAGATTCCTGTGAGATATTTAAAATATCTTTTTCACACGTCACAAGATTCCTCACTGACTTGAATTATAAGGTTACATTAATTAACTACATCAAGAATTCTTTAAGGTTATGACTTATTCAATCTAACATAAACTTATTTTTCCAATACATTATTCTTATTTTTAATAAATGAGAAAATATACATCAAGAATAAGATGTATATAGATGTATACTATCTATATATATCAATAACAGAACAAATTATATGAAATTAGAAGTTAGATTGGATAAAATTTAATTCTAATTAGAAATTAGATAATATTTAATTATAGATTACATTTTAGTCCTATTGTCAGATTTTCAGTATTATTTTTCATTTTATCTATATACCCTATGTTTTTTTCCAGTTCTTTTTTATCTAAACCTTCAATGGGACTTAATAATAGAACTTTGCCATTTGGTATTTCGGATGCAAAAGTTTTCGATAGTCTTTGGTCCTTTAATTCTTCAGAATAAATAGTATCAATACCAAGGCTTTTAGTGAGAGAGATAATGTTTATGATTTGTTGTGGAAGAATTTCACCTTCAGAAGATAAGCTTTGGTGTACAGCGTGTTGCGTCAAGCCATACCTATTAGCAAAATAATGGAAAGATTCATGAAAAGTAATAAAGTCATGTATTTTACAATTTATTAACGATTTTCGTATTTGTTTATCAAGTAAATCTAATTCTTTAATAAAATTATTAGTATTTTTTCTATAATAATCGATATTAATTGGATCTAATTTGATTAATTGATTATTGATTGTTTGAGAAATATTCTTTACTAAAATTGGATCTAACCAAATATGAGGATCATATTTTTGGCTATTATCGTTGGAAGAATATTCTTCAGGCAAATTCGTCTCAATAAGTGGCAATCCTTTGCTTACATCTATCAATTTTGCTTGAGGAAACTGTTCAAGCCATGAGTCGAATCCTTTACTATTATATATGATAATGTCAGCCTTATTTAATTCTGAAATCTTTTGAGGGGAGGGTTCCCACTCGTGAGGTTCTACTCCAAATGGTATGGCAGTAGAGAGTTGAATTTTTTCTCCTCCTATCTTTTTTGTAAATTCGTACCATGGATAAAATGATGCTACGACATTCAGTTTCTGTAAACTTGATTTATCTGATATATCAGGCGATTCTTCAATCACTGGATAGACATACATAATATTGTAAGAAAGTATAGTAACGATAATTATAAATAAATAGTACATAGTATCAAAGATAAATTTACAGTTATATATTTTAATTTTTCACTATTAGGTATACTACATAAG
>DASVEV010000035.1:0-4128 GCA_036380415.1 Nitrososphaeraceae archaeon | reverse complement strand
ATTATTAAAATATAGCTATAATACTAAATAATTGATAGTTATTACCACTTGAAAAGAATTGAACTTAATATCCTTTGATATGTAATTCTTCCTCATTATCATATACAATATCCCTCATCTGAAAAATTTTGTATCCATTTTCAAACAAATATTTCATTTCTTTTTCAAATAAATCTGGATTTATACTGTAATCATCATTAGAGTAATCGACCATGTGATAAATAAGAATTGGAATTGCTCCAATTGAATTTTCAGTGTTGTATTTGGTTTGGCTTTGAACTATATCTATAAATTGTTCATACATTTCATCATCAGAATATCCCCCAGATTTTTTATATGCTTCATGACTTAGTCCAGTTATTGTATACCTTTTGAAATCTGATTGTAATTCATTTTCGTTATTTTCAGTAGAATAATGGCATTGATTTTCGTATTTATCTTCTTCTTCTACAAAACTTGTCTCATCTCCACATTGAAATAACATAAGAGGCTCGGAAGCCGTTCGAGCAATATTGTAATTGTCAGCAATAATTTTTAGTATTTTTTTGTTATTATCGCCATCATTATATGGAAATGAGAAACTGGTTACATTAAATCCCTTATTTTCTAAACATTTTTTGGATTCGATAATTTCATATTTCATTTTATTATCGGATAAGTTACCAAGTCGTTCGTGATTCATTGAATGAGAACCAATCTCGTTTCCTTCTTCTTCAAGTATCTGGATATTATCCCAATTCATTCTATTTTCTTTATCTACAGAATTACAAATTATATAGAAAGTTGCCTTAGAATTGTATTTATCTAAAATTGGTTTTGCATAAGTATACTGGCTTAACATTCCATCATCAAATGTTATAATTGCTGCTTTTATTGGTTCACCCAAGGAATAAGAAATCAGAACGGGAGTAGAAGATAATAATATTATCATGAAAAATAGGAATATTGTTAACCAATTCATAGTAAGAATTCAAAAAAGTGCAAGATATATAGATATTATTACTTTAATTGATTAGTAAACTTGTGACATGATTTAATGTTATGCTATTACTTACTGTATAAAGTCATTTTCGTATGTTTATAATTTCCTTTACTTTCTTAAATTTATAAGAGAAAATCAGCTCTCCTAATAATATCTATAGCTATAGTATTTCCCCAAACAGTTTATTTATTTATTTATTCATTCAGATAAAATTTTGGATGTGATCTAATTTTATTCTTCTTACATTAAAATAAAAAATATAAATTTGCTTATTATTTTTATTCAATAATTTCTGAAATAATTTAGAAGGGCTCTACTCGATATTTAACAGGTGTTTAAATTAGATAAAAAATTAAGTTAGTTTCTATTCCGTGTCTTCTATTCAATCATTTTCATTCTATTTCCTTTCAATAATAAATTGTTAAAGAATGTTATATGCTAATATTTTCCATTTGTAAAGCCCTATTTTTATCTATGAGTTTATTGATATGTTAATAGATGAACAAAAATCACGAATGCTGTTGGAAAATAAATGAAAAAAGTGTAGGAGCAGAGAATCTCTGTTGATAAGTAAAATTTTACTTCCCCATGACGGTACAAAAATCTCAGATAAGACACTTGAGAAATCTAAAGAATTTGTCAAAGCATTTAATGCTGAACTTTATATATTGCATGTAATAGAACATAGTCCTCTTCCACCATCACTAATTTTAGACCATGATAGACAATGGATAGAAGAATCAAGAAAAAATATTGCAAAGAAATTAAAGGAAGGGTGGATAAAAATGGCAAAAGAAAAAATAAATCCTGTACTAGAAAAAGAAAATATAAAATTTAATATAACTGTATCAACAGACGTACAACCTATTAGTGAACAAATTCTTAAATTTGCATCAGAAAACAAAATAGATCTTATCATTATTGGTAGTCAGCGATTAAGTGAAATTTCAAAAATTAAAGCATTAGGTAGTGTTTCAAGAAAAGTTTCAGAAAACGTCGATTGTCCTATAATGATAATTCATTAAATAATATATGTAATTACAATTAGAGAAGTTGATAAAAAAAGATTAAGATGTATTTTATTACAGAAATAAAAAATTCGACTGATTCCTTCGATTATACAGTACCAACCATTCTTTTACATTCTTGTGCACATCTTCTACAGACTTCAGCACACATTTTTGGCAGTAATCCATATCAGTTCTAGAAATTCTGAAGAATTAGAATGAAGTATTTACATGAAGATCTTTAAAAAGAAATAATAAATGTGTGTTATAACGTAATTTTCAAAGACCATTAAGTAATTCATTATCATAAAAATAAAAGTATATTTATATTTTGGAAATTATTCTTTATAGTAGTTCTATGAAAAGTAATTTAGTTTTTGTTTTAATAGCAGTAATTTTCACTCTACTTTTAACAATAATTATTTTTAGTTACAATGATATTGATTTAGCATTTGCAGATGTAACGGTATTAGAAGCATTAGATTATGAATATGTAATAATAGGTACAGATGAGAAGGATCGATTAGCTGGTTCAAATAGTGAAGATATAATTCTTGGCTTACAAGGTAATGATCGAATAAAGGGAAAAGGTTCTTCTGATTATATTGATGGAGGTGAGGGTAAAGATAGAATTGAAGGAAATAATGGAAATGATGAAATTTTTGGTAATGCTGGAAGTGACCTAATTGAGGGAAATGGAGGAGGTGACTATATAGATGGTCATACGGCAGATGACATAATCCAAGGAAACTCTGGCAATGATAATATTCTTGGATATAGCGGTGATGATGTAATTCAGGGAAATAAAGGTCTTGACAATATATATGGAGAACTTGGTGATGATAGAATTGAGGGAAACTCTGGCAATGATTGGTTGGATGGAGGTTCTGGACGTGATCTTTTAATCGGTGGCTCGGGTGATGATGTTTTATGGGGAAAATCTGGAAAGGATATATTAATAGGAGGACCAGGTGCTGACGAATTTCATTGTGGCAAAGGATTTGACATTATACTAGACTATGATAGATCTGAAGGGGATACTAAATCAAGCAATTGTGAAGTCTTTTAATTTCCAATAATAAATTTTTTTAATCTAGTTATTATCGCTATCGTTTATGTTGTTAGCATGAGAAGTATTATTATGTTTATGATAATCAAAACTATACTTATAATTGATAGTTGAGGTTCAAATTGTAATGATATTTGGAGATCTTATAATCTAGATCCGCCTATATTATTGACAAGACATCTTACCCAATTTATATTACTTATAAAATTCTAAAGGAAGTGAATAAAAAAACTACTTTCAACAAACAAGTATTGTTTATATTAAAGATATATGCTTTCATTTCATATTAAAAAATGATGAAATTTAAGTTATTTGTTTTGGCTATACTATTTGTAACCGTATCTCTTCTGATCTTACCTGATTTAACCCATACACCTGTTTCGGGTCAAGCGGATAAATCTTTCAAAGGAACTATAGCTCCGTTTGTACCTCCATCTTCCTCAGAAAGATTAGGTTCACTACCTGGAAATAATTTTGAATTCGATGATGAGGAAGTTGAAGGTGACCAAGAAGAAGAAGAAGAAGAAATTGATAGGGATGAACTTCCAGTACTGACCAAGCAAGAACGTGATGAATTCTTAAGTGATAATATCGATGCTATTGAAGCCGATCGATTAACTGTATTAAGTCAAGAAGAAACAATCGATGAAGATATTGATCCAATTTCTAGTATAGTTGAAGAAATTGTAAAAAATGAAACTATCATTGGTGATGAGGAATTTGTTCCTTCACCAGAATCATCTATAATAAAATTTAAAGATGAAAACTTAGAGCAAATACTGGATGCTCAGGAAGTAGCACCAGAACCTGATAACCAAACAATTAGCACTACAGAAGAAGAAGAGGACCTTCCATTAAATGTCACTGAAGATGATTTTGAAATAGAACAAGCAGATGAAATTTCAGCATCTGAATCTCCTGATGTTGCGGTTCAATCATTTATCAATGAGACTGCAAATGAAGAAGCCACAGCTCCTACTGACAATGAAACTGCAATAACAACAGAGGATACTATTGAAGAAGAAGCCACAGCTCCTACTGACAATGAAACTGCAATAACAACAGAGGAT
>DASVEV010000034.1:0-2345 GCA_036380415.1 Nitrososphaeraceae archaeon | reverse complement strand
ATTATTTTCTTTAATAACGACTTTATTTATGGATATTTCTGGAATTTTAATATACTTCTGAAAAATCTGTTGAAACAGTACACGTCAATGAGCATCGAAGCAAATAATTATCTCTATACATATATGTATTGTAAAAACATTATGCCACTTTTAATAAATATAAAACTAATTTTTTCGGCGCCGAAAATTTTATTTAAGGTACATGACAGTTCAAAGTGTATTTGATAAGACCACAAAAAATCTTTTATAAGTAAAAATATGTAAATACAATATGAGAACTTTGAGATTAGTAAATCTTCATTGCAATAAGATTATGAATACTGCTAAACCAGATGAAACTCTTCTTACTGTTGAGGGTCTCAGGTTCCAAGGATTTGGGCCCGAATCAATGACTAATGAAAATGATTGGAACATAAATGCAGATATTCAATTTAATGAACAAGCTATTATAAGACTATATGATGAAAATTTAGAACGAAAACCCGCTTATAAAGATCAGTTTAGATCACACATTGTTGAAGAGAGCTATGTGCGTGAAGGACTAAAAACAGTTAGTTTTAGTGGTAATTCTGTAGAATATGTGTTAAGTTATGAAATAATATAAGGAGGAAGACATGAGTTTTGTTGATTAGTTTAGCAAATAAGCCTCTAAACTTCTATAATGTCTAAACTGTGTATAATTTATTTATAAAGTGTATGACCCTTTCAATTGCATTAAATTTAATTTATTTCAAAAGAACATTTACTAAATAAATAATGTATACATAAATTAAGAAATTAAAGTTGTTCAAAGTGCTATTAAAAGTAAACTCGACGAGAGCAGGTAATTATATAACTAATACTCAATACAAATATAACGTAAAATAATTTAAAATACCGAGAAGGGACACAATTATAAATGAAAATAAAATATGAAAGGTTAAACCTTAAAGTTTTTACTACAAGAGTAGACTTTTTCTATTTAACAAGATGATTTATTATGTGTTAATTTCATTGTTTATGATTATATAAAGATGAAGATAAAGAATATTAATAATATTACTAATTGGTACATACAAATGTCTTTCTTGATTTAGATGTATAAGGCATTGCTTCCTCCAAAATTGATTAGCAATAGAATTTTATACAATAAATATTTATAAAATGTATTTGATATTTATATTCTCAAAATGTAAATTTTATCTTATGTAATTGATGCAATGTTTTTTCTTGTGGAATATATCCCAAATATACGGAGAAATATAGAATACAAATCCTTTCCCTTTTTATATCAATTAATAAAAATAATGAGGTTTTTAGCTATAATTAGGATTTGATAAATTTTATAGAGCATGCCTTATTTTATAGGTCTATCTATCGTAATTTATGGAATTACCATGGAATGACCCTCGTTCTAATAAGTTTGCAACTACTATAGGATTAATAACATCTAGTGGATCTTCTGGCCCAAATATAATGGCTTGCGAGTGGACACATCATCTTTCATATAAACCTGGTCTAATTGCAGTTTCTCTAGGTCCCACAAAGTCGACAGCTGGAAATATAAGTCATAATCAAGAATTTGGTATTAATATTTGTGCATTGGATCAATCAATACTTTCCAGTATTGCGGGGGGATACAGCGGTAATGATTATAATAAAATTAGTGCATTAAAAGAGTTAGGATTTGAATTTTATAATGCAAATCATATTAAGACTTTAATGGTAAAGGGAGCTTCACTGAACGTTGAGTGTAATTTATACAAAGAAATTACTCTAGGAGATCATATTATGTTTATTGGTGAAGTAATAGATGCTACACATAATCCAAAAAAACAACCATTGGTGTATCATGACGGAAAGTATTGGTCCTTACAAGCATTAATTAAACCAGACACAGATGAACGCAAAAGAGTACGAGAAGTCTTAGAAAAATATAAGAAAAGAAAATAAATACTTTGTTTAAGATTTAAATAGATTGAGTTATATTTAACCAAAAGTATTATAATGGACCTATAAAAGTTACGTTATCAATTAGATTCTCCTATTGAACTATCCTTAACTTTTTTTACCTTTAAATGTAATCAATTCAAGAATTTTAATTTCTAGATTGATTATATAAAATTAATTTGAATGACTCTTGAATATGTATATAAAAAAATATTTCTAAATCTATAACTTTAACAACACAAAATTATTAACATCTATATCATTTATTTATATTTATTTATTTATTTATAATTTAAGTAAATATCTTTAATATAATATTAGTATTAAATTATTAACGCTATAAGATTAATATATGATTAAAATATAATTATAGAATGGTAATAAATAATAGGATAACAGTATTAGTTTGTATTTTC
>DASVEV010000033.1:0-14164 GCA_036380415.1 Nitrososphaeraceae archaeon | reverse complement strand
ATTTTATTCATTCTCTATATTTGTATCAAAATAATAATTTTATTATTTTTAAATCCATAATTATCATTTTTTATCGTATTGTGCATATCGTTCCATAAAACCTCCTTCAGGTTCTTCAGCAATTTTTCCTTGAGTAAAAGTAAAAAATACATCATCTAAAGTTGGTTGTGAAAATTCGATAGACTCTACATTATCAATGGATTTTAATATTATAGGAAGATTGTGATTAATATCATCGACATGTAATACCAGTACTAGATTTTTGCTCCCAATTTCTTTGTTCTCTATTACTTTCTTGACAAATTTGAATGATTTTAAAATCTCAATATTCTTTGTTAATATATGACTATTATTATTAGATATACCATCGCTATCTTCTGTTACTTTAAAGTATAACTTAATTATATCACCAATATATTTGTCGGCACTATTATTAACATTATTATTATTATTATTATTATTGTTACTCTTAATCATAAGCTTTAATTGTTGTGGAGTATCTATAGCAATTATTTTGCCTTTGTTGATAAAGCCAATTCTATCACATAAAGTATCAGCTTCTTCCATATAATGGGTTGTTAATATTATAGTAATTTTTTCTTCTTTAACCAATTTTTGAATATACTCCCACATTGATTTTCTACTATTTGGGTCAAGGCCAAGTGTTGGTTCGTCTAAAAACATGACTTTAGGTTTATGAATCAGACCTCGGGCAATTTCTAATCTTCTTCGCATTCCACCTGAGTATTTCTTTACAATATCATCTTTTCTTTCATATAACCCAACTAACTTCAATAATTCATTAATTCTTTTGATTCTTAATTCTGATGGAACTCCATATAGATAAGAATGAATTTTGAGATTTTCAAAACCAGTCAACATATCATCACTACTCGGGGCCTGAAATACGATCCCTATATTTTTTCTTACTTTTGATGAATTTTTTATAATATCATATCCATTGATTAGTGCTGTGCCACTTGTTGGTTTGATAAGAGTAGCCAACATGTGAATTGTTGTAGTTTTACCAGCACCATTTTGACCTAATAATCCAAAAACCTCACCCTCACGAATATCTAATGAAACATTATCTACAGCTACTATTTTATCAAATTTTTTTGTGAGGTTTTTAATGGAAATCAAACTATAAAGTAATTGAATTTAAGTTATCTGCTGTATTAACCTTGTTTTAATTGACTTTACTAGAAATATTTAACTTATTATAGTTACTATTTGTTAATTACATACACAAGTCTATTTAGTAGCAAATACTACGATATAACCTCTCTCAACAAAAAAGTATTTGGATCCCTTTTCATTATCATATATTAGATTATTTCATGAACCAAGTGTCTAAAAATAAGAGAACAAATTGGCAAATATGTTTTATCTGAAAATCTATAAATTGTTTCTAATAAATCATCTTGAGATATAAAACACCTGGTTGTAATCTTTTAATCATTTGAATTCATTATTTGTTTTACAATATCTATATGTTTATCAGGCTCTTTATAAACAGAATTAAGCTTTTTATATAGAGTTTTTGGATCAATTTTGGTCTTCGTTATTTTCGATGCTTTCTTAAATTTACTATCAGAAATAACCATCCAATCGTAATGAGTTGGCAAAGCAACATCTACTAATTTAGATTTTACAAATAATGATTTTTCCTCAAGATATCGCTCCACCTCTGACTTTTTAACACCATAGTTATCATAAATTTGTGTTAATTTTGTCTCGGCTTTCGAAATTTCGCCAGTTACCCGGGTAAATTCTTTGATAGCGTTGTGTGAAAAATCTGGTATCTCTTCTAGCTTTATTTTGAAAATTTTTTCAAAATGTAGCATTCTTTTTACTATTTCTAAAAATTTTTCGTGATCCATTCCTAACCTGAAACTCTCAGTATTTGTAGCCTCTAAAAAATCTTCAAAGAACGAAATTGTTAATCCTACTTCTTTTACCTGGTTCTTAAGTCTAATTCCGGATATTACATCACCAATTTCTAAATTATCCCTCTTGAACATTTTTACTACTTCTCTAATAACTAAAATGTATCCATCTTTTTTTGATTCCTCCTTTACAATAGATGATACATGTGCGACACTTACATTGAATAATTTACCTATCTCAGTTTCAGGATCTCTTTCTAAGTATTTTCTCAAGATCTCTGATTTCACCTGGGCTGGGGTAGCTCTCATATAAAAGAGCTAAAAAAATCAATTTAAAAAACTTACTATCTTTTATTAAATAAATTTTACTTTTAGAGCTATCAGAATTTTATAATCGTTTAGATATTACTTTACAGATTATAGTCCCCAAACTTGACATTTTTATTAGAGTTCTCATGATTTGAATGAGTATATGTACTGTAAATCTGGTACCAGTGATAATCATCTAGTAAAGACAAATTCTCGTTAAATTATCTGAGATTAAAATAATATTTTAATAAATTTTAGTATCTGGTTTAATACTGTAACTACTTTATTAGACCCCTTAATATGAGCATAAAATGGCGTATTTGAAAGTTATTTGAAAACTATTTGAACGTTATTAAATAATTATAAAATAATTACGTGAAAAGCATTTGAAAGGTATTTGAAATGATGAAAATATCATTTTATTAGTGGATCAAACCTATAGACAATGGCCATGTTAAAGAAAAGAAAAAAAGTACTTGTAAAGATTCATCTGATTATCAAAATTAATCCAGCTATTCCAAATCTGTAAAATCACTGTTATTTGATGTATCTCGAAGTTTATCAAGAGATCACGTGGATAATTGTACTAAAAATCAATTAATAATGAGAGATATTTAGTTATTATTAGCCTGTGTCCTCTTACAGTGACGTCAAAAAACAGCTTGAAAAATATTGGTTCAACTATCTTAACGAAAATGCAAAACGCTTTTCTAGATCAACAATTTCAGGCGCTAGTCCTCCATCTGTTTTTGTAGGACGGTATGGTTATCCCAAGGTAAGTATTGGACCCATGGTACCTGATGATATTCATGGCAATACTACCATTTTAGATGCTCCAGAAATGTGGTTAGGAAAAACATTACAAGATATCCTAAATTATCGCCTTTCTTTAGTTAGAGGATTAAACTTTATAAAAATAAATGATTTAGACAATAAATTTATCCTTTCGTTACAAGAATTAACGATGTCTACAAAGCCAGCGGAGAGTGAACTAAATTTTCATAAGCCACCAACATTTCATCAATCACTACTTTCCCAAAATAATGATTTGAATAAAGAATTTACTCCATTTGGACCTCAAGCTGAAATTAAATCTTTTAAATTGTCCTCTAATACAAGCACAAATAAAAAGATAGATAACTTGTATTCTGATAATACTGTTAAAGCTACTGATGCTGTTATTGATCTTTATAATAATGGTATTGAAATAAGTCAAATTAATAAAGTCCTGAGCTTAGGGATGCTTGGAAGAAAAAACAAGAGACATTTGGTGCCGACTAGATGGAGCATTTCTGCTACTGATGATATAATATCCTCATATCTGGTCAGAAAAATTGAATTTTATCAGTCAATTGATAAATTCGAAGTAATTGAATATAATCACTTTTCTAATTATTATTCTATAATTTTGATTCCTAGTGATGTATGGAGTTTTGAAATGGTTGAAGCTTGGTATGACCAAAATAATGTAAACAAGTTTTTTTTAGAATCAGATTATGAGAGTGCCACTGGTTTAGATCATTACCCTAGGATAGCAGGCGCTTATTTTGCGGCAAAACTTGGAATGTTAGAATATTTATATTCATGTAGAAAAAGAAAATGTTCAGTTTTAGTATTGAGGGAGATTAGGCCAGAATATCTTGTACCATTAGGAGTTTGGCAAATAAGGGAGGGAATAAGAGACGCACTCAGATCCAAACAGGTTCCTAAAACTAATTCTTTTTCAGATTTCAGAAAAGCATTAAATTATGCCTCCAAAGGAATGAAAGTTCCTCTTTTAGATTGGCTAAAACATAGTGAAATTTATAAAACTTATGGAAAAAAAACATTAATCTCTGATTTTTTCTAAAACAAGAGGTATTAGAAGAATACATTATATCTATTTTAAATTATATATTAGTAAGAATATTATAAAATTTTGAACTATTGATACCTTGAAGATTCGTGTAAGAGTTTTATAAAAAATAATAATTATTTGTTACTTAAATCAACTTAAAATACTTTAAATCTATGATATTTCAATTTTATTTATTCAATAAAAAGTTATTATTTTAAATTTCTTTGTGATATAACAGAAATTGTTCTGAAAAACTAGCATTAAATGTTTGAAATATTAGAGAATTATCTTTTATGGTATAAGGACTGAATATCTGCATTCTTTCGTATTTATTTTCCACATACTTTTTTTCTTTTTTATTTCCATTTGAAAATGTAAATTCCAAACTCTTAATCACTAACAACAATAATATCTCGTCAGAATCAGCGTCAATATACACAATTTGAAATATATTCTGATTGTTCCAATAACCCTCTCTCTCAATAATGGCTATTCCTCTAATTTTCTGCTCTTTTTTATCAACATTATCGTTAACTACTATTATGACTTGTTTATTATTGATCATCATTCTTAATCTATCATCTGTTAAATCATACCATCTCCAAGAATTTACAAATTTTTTCCCTGATGCTTTAAAAATATCTGACTTATTCAAGAAATTAAGAATTTGTTGATACTCGTTTTGATTTGCAACCTTAGTAGAGTTACATACAATCAAATTATTATTATTTAATTCTGGTAAAATTATTGGTTTTATACTAATATATGACCATTTTGAAATAACCTTAAATCCTAATTTTTCCATCAATCCTTTTGATGCTTCATTGTTGATAGAAACTATTGCAGAAGAATATAAAGCTCCTTTTTTTCTTGCATAGTCTAGTATAGATAAGGACATATTAGTAGCTAATTTTTGTGATCTATATTTAGGGTCAACTCTTATTCCTTCAACCCATACTGTTTTTTCTGGCATTAGAATCCCATGAGCGATTGCTATTGGTATTTCTATATTATTTTCATTTACAACAACAGCTACTAAAAATATACTATTAGGTTCCCCAATCCATATATCCCATACTCTATCAATATAATCCCCCCAACTGAATGTATTTTTACAAAAGTTTAAAACATAATCTTTATCATGAACTGTGGCTATTCTGAATTTCGTCGTCGTCGTCATGTGTATTAATGAAGATTATAGTTAATGATTTTTGATATTTAAAATTTCTCTCCAAAATTTAAAGTTGTATATAAAAATTGCAAAATACAGATCTTTTTTCATTGATATAGTTAATTTAATTATCTAAAATGATCATTATTGTAATTCATAATGAAGTCCATTAGATTAATTAATGAGAGATAAAATTATTTCTGCTATTACTATATAGATCAAACATGGAGTCAATTTTAGAACAATATAATTCAAAGTTATATTCCTTGCAGGAAAAAAATGTAATTTCAAGAGAACAATTAGATCATTTCCTTCACAGAGGATTAGAAATAATAAATCCTAGTAGCAATCAATTTAATTTATTATCATTAGCAAAATTTTTGCCATATATAATAATTGGAGCTTCAAAGGATTATATTGATAAATTAAATATTCCATACCAGGCTACTAGTTATGTAGCGGCAGAATCTTCTCCAAATTCAGATAGATATCTATATAAAATACCTCTGAAAAAAGGAGGTGGAGTTCGTCAGCTAACAGGAGGCAAAAGAAAATTTGGTGACAATCTATATGCCTCTACTCATAAGATAATAATGGGATATCAAGCAGTTCTTTCTAGCATATACAATCTGGTACAAAATAAACAACAAACATTAGATTGGAAATTTTATGCAAATCATTTCCAACAATCTTCTCCAGAGTTATATGAAGATCTTTGTAAATTAAATGATATATATTCAAGGCAACAAACTGGCTCTCCTTCTCATCCGTATTTTATAATTGTAGCTAGACATGCCAAATCTTTTCAAAGATCTGGACTAATTGAATTATATCTAAAAAATCAAATTACAATTTTCAATCAAACTCTTAGAAAAATAATTTTTCTAACAGATCAAAGTGGATATGATTATTGTTCAAAAGTTATCAAAGAAAGTGATAATATAAAATATGCTACCACAGGAGATAAATTTAACATTTGGAATGGATTATCTAATTTAAAGAAAAAGTACAAAATTAGCCTCATATTGAATGATGGAGGAAGGATAATGTCAAATGGATTTAAAGAAAACGGTGTAATAGCTGAAGAACGAGTTACTTTGGAGTCTTATCCAGGGAAAGAATTTTTGGATTTTGATCATAAAGATCATTTATTGCAAGGCTGTACTCTTGGTATTAAAGGATCTGGTCTAGACGGAAGTGAGTTAAAAGGCGGTTTATTAGCACATTCTATCAAAATCAACGACGAAGAAAAAGCAAATGTATATGTTTATCCACTTTATGATAAAGGTGCAACATAAAATTTGAATTATATTATAACTATTGGAGATGGTGATGATGAAGAATAGTATGTTTGAAATTACTTATTAATTATTAATTATTTAATTAATGATTTAAAAGAACTAACTATAGTAAGTCAAATCTTTTATATATAGAAAATGAGGTAAACTGATATTGAAAATTCTTAATTCTAGCCCGGGTTTGGTCTTCCAATGACTCAAGAGAAAGTTATACATTTTTTATCAACACAAAAAACGTAACATATACATTGAAACAGTGGATAAAAAATTTGAATCCAATATTCATACTGTCTGGTATTTCTTTGATGTTGAGAACAAAAAGATTTATGTAGAAACAGCAAAAAAATTAAAAAAAATTGCAAAATATGTTAAATAATAATACCTTATATTTTTGTAGAGATGATCCTTTACCTCCTTATAATGGAGTATGTGATCGCTTAAACTACCATTTAACTATTAAATAAATTATAGTAGTGATTAGAAAAATAATAATAGTTGTTATCAATAAGATAGTTAGTTATAAATGAAAATATTGAATGCTGGACCAGGTTTCAGTCAACCAATGACAGAGGATGAAACCATATCATTTCTTACTTCTGGAAGAAGAAATATCTACATTGCTTCTTTGGATGAAAAGAATGAACCAAATATTCATCCTGTCTGGTTTTATTTTGATCCATCAAATCAAAAATTCTACATTGAAACATCTAAATATTCAAAGAAAAAAAAGAATTTAGAAACTAATAAAATAATATATTTTTGTGTAGATGAGCCCGCTATACCCTATAAAGGAGTGAGGGGAAAAGCAAAGGTAAACATTATCTCAGATATTGATAGTATTGTTCCAATTTGTGAAAGGAATATGAAGAAATATCTTGGAAGTTTAGAGCATCCAATGGCAAAAGAATTAGTTAATCTTGCTAAAAGAGGAGAATCAGTAGCGATAGAAATCTCTCCATTGTATTTTTCTACTTGGGATGATAGTAAAATAAAATGAAAACCATATCCTCATCTATGAATTTAACTAAATGAATAGATTGATAGATAGATTGAAAGACGCCACTACTTTAACCTACACTTTTTATTCTATTTTATCATCATCAATCATATTTATTTCTCATTATTTTGTTGAAAAAAGGTACCATGCAAATAATTATTCCAAATATGTTTAAATGTCTTTTTAACATAGAAGGCTTATGAATACTAACAAGAAATGAGTTCAACAACTAAAAACAACCTCAAGAACAAAAACATCTTGATAGTTGATGATGATATTGAAACTTCTTCAAAATATAAAAGATGGCTAGAAGAAGATGGAGGTTTCAATCTAACTTTAATAAACGACCCTGATTTAGCAGAACAGAACTTTAATCCTGAAAGCTATGTTCTTGTGCTTATTGGGTTTAGAATGTCAGTAATTGATGGCTTTGATCTTTATAACAAGTTACATGAAATGTCAAAAATATTACAACGAGATACATCACCGTTAAACGATTTTCGAGTATGTTTTATGACTTCATCAAGAATAAATTATGAAGCGTTGTCAGAGATTCATCCAGAATTTGGAGAAGAATGCTATGTTTGTAAAGAAGTTGCAAAAGACGTTTTTATAAAACATGTATATTCGTTAATATCTTGATAAATATTAATAATAAGAAATGAGTTCTTCTAGTAATAATAAAAAAGTATTATATCAACTGTGGACCAATGGCAAGGGTAGTTTTGCAGTAGGGAAAATAGGATCACAATTATTTGAATATTCAGATTCTCAATATTCCTATGATAAAATACTAGATTCAAAAATGCTTTATGATGGTTCAATAACTGAAGAATTAGTTCAGGATTGGATTCAGGAACTCAAGCAAGAGGATATTTTAGATGAGGATGGAAACCTGATCTATGTCAAATTTTAACACTACTTCTAATCAAAATAATAATATTTATCCAAGACCTTGCGTCTATAATTGCGGCGTTCAAATTTACTGGAATTCTTCAATAAGCGAATACTGGGAAGTGTTTACAAAGAAGAAACATATTTGTCCTAATAGAAGCATCAAATCATCAGGAACTAAATCAACAACAGCAAAAGGAGGAGGAATAACTCCACCATTAGATTCACCAAAACCTCGATATTACAATCCCTCTGCTAAAAAACGAACACCATATGCCTCCTATTTTGCTACAACATCTAAACCAAATATTATATAAAATATATAAAAATATTACATTATCGAATCAAAATAATAATAAGATTATGTATAAAAAAAATAGAATAGATAATTAATTAATTAAAATATATTGTTAATTAAAGAAATTTTTAACTGATCTTAACGAAGATATCAAAAACTTCGTAATGAAATCAATTTCCTATATAACAGTGAGTTAGAAACAATTTTTATTAAATTTAAAGAATATCAATGGATAAAAAATGCTATCATTTTTTTGTTTACTAAAATAAAGGATATGTATGGTATTTCACTGAAAGAACCAATAAAAAGTACTGTATATTGTAAATAATGTTACTATCTTAATTTATCTGATTCGTCGCTTGCTTTATACGATTCATATACAGTTTTGTTTCATTCACTGGAATCATAAATTTATAATGGAAAATTACTACTTTTTATAGATAAAAATGTTAAAAGTAAAACCATGGCCATCTATTACTATGGAGCAAACAGAATAACTCTGGCCGTGGTTGGTTAAGACTCTTGATTACCTTATTGTAACATATTTAGTAACATAATATTTAATAATTTGAGAAATTTTGTTTATTTAATTGTCATAGCACTATACCTTGGTATCATGTAGGCTATGGCATTGTTGAAGTTTTTCTTGAGAGAATATCGTATTTATTAAACATTATAATATTAGAAATTTGATGCAATTTTCATTTATTATTTCTCCTCTTCTATATTTCTATTTTAGAATTTATGCAAAGCGAGATATTTAAATTAAGATTCAAATATTTATTATATATATAAATAAAAATGAAAAAGGAATCTTTTCTTGAGGCGCTAAAAAAAAGAGTATTACTTTGTGATGGTGCAATGGGTACTGAAATCCAAAAATTAGATCCACAATCTCAAGATTTTCCCGATAATAAAGATGGCTTTAATGACGGGCTAATATTAAGCAGACCAGATTGGATAAAGCAAATACATAGAAATTATCTAAACGCTGGAGCAGATTGTATTGAAACAAACACTTTTGGAGGAAACAAATTCAAATTAGACGAATATGGTTTTGGAGATCAAACTATTGAATTTAACAAAAAAGCAGCAGAACTAGCTAGACAGGTATGCAATGAGTTTCAGGATAAAACTCATTTTGTAATTGGATCAATAGGACCTTCAGGTTTTCTTCCCAGTTCCAATGATCCTGATTTGGGCCAAATATCTTTAGAGAAAATAGTGAATGCTTTTGCTCTCCAAGCAGAAGGTTTGATTCTGGGACAAGTTGACGCACTTTTAATTGAAACTAGTCAGGATATCCTAGAAGTAAAACTAGTGATAGAGGCATGTCATAATGCAATGGAAAAAGTTCAAAAAGAAATACCTATTATAGCAAATATAACATTGGATCAATATGGAAAAATGCTTCTTGGAACGAATGTTCAATCTGCATATACAACAGTTTCTGATATGGGAATCAATATTTTTGGTCTAAATTGTTCTACAGGACCAGATGAAATGACTTCTAGTGTTATTTGGTTAGATGAACAACAAGATTTACCTATTCTTGTAGTTCCTAATGCTGGTATGCCTCATAACGAAGGTGGAAAAGCAGTTTACAAAATGACACCAGATAAATTAGCACATAAACTAGAGGAATTCATTTTAAAGTACAAGAATATCAAGGTAATTGGAGGTTGTTGTGGAACCACTCCAGAGCATATTGCAGAATTACGGAAGATGATTGACAAAATTCAAGAATAAATAAATTAAGAATAAATAATCGCTAATCATAATATTGATTGATACAATAGGATAAAATTACTATACATATTTATTTTGTAAATTTTCCTGTGACTATGATCACAAAAAAAATTATAGGAATGAATGAATGAATTATGGCCAAAATTCCAAGGATTAGTTCAGCGTTAAATGCTGTTGACATTGAACAAAATCCTCCTCCTTTAATAATAGGAGAGCGAGTCAACAGTCAAGGCTCACGAAAAGCAAAGGAGATGGTTTTAAAAGATGACTTTGAAGGTCTTCTCAATCTTGCCAGAACGCAAATAGAAGAAGGAGCACATTGTTTGGATATATGTGTGGCAACCACTGAGAGATCTGATGAACATGATTTCATGTGCCAACTAGTAAAACGACTGTGTTTAGAAATAGAAGCTCCTCTGGTAATAGATTCAACGGACCCTAAAGTTATAGAATCCGCAATTAAACAAATACCAGGAAGACCAATAATCAATTCAATCAACTTGGAAGGTGATGGAAGTCGATTTCATTCCCTAGCTCCTCTTATGATCAAATATGGAGTTCCTGCTGTTGCAATGTGTATTGGACCTAATGGAATGGCTAAAACTCCAAAAGAAAAACTGGAAACTGCACAACTCTTGTATGAAACAGGCAAAAAATACGGACTAAAACCTTGGCAATTTATATTCGATGTTCTAACTTTTACTTTGGCTACGGGTCAAGAAGAATTTCTAGATTCTGCAAAAAATACTTTAGAGGGAATTAAACTAGTAAAGGAAAATCTTCCTGGTTGTTTCACTACTTTGGGCTTAAGTAATGTTAGCTTTGGTCTACCCACACGTGCAAGAAAAATAATCAATTCTGTATTTCTATACCATGCAATAAAAAATGGTTTGGATTCCGTAATTATTAATCCAAAGGATATAGTTGCCTATACAGATATCAGCCAAGAGGAAAGAAAACTTGCAGAAAATTTAATCTTTAACCTTAGAAATACAGCCTTGTCAGATTTAATTTCTTATTATGAAAATGAAACAAATACCGACCAAACAAATAAAAAACGATCAGATGGTGGAAATTCAAAACTTGATATCGATCCAAATTGGAAATTTGATAAAAAATGTTACTATAGAATAGTAAATAGACTTCGTGAAGGAATAGAATATGATGTTGTAGGTGCAATTTTGGATAATGTTAAAGATAAGGACACAAAAAAAGTTGAACTGTCCTCCTTAAAGAAATCAACATCGTCCTCCTCCTCCTCCTCCTCCTCCTCCTCTTCTTTGTTATTAAATGACGATGATGTTACTGCTCTTTTATCTAAGGAAGAATTACATGAAGCAGCAGTAAAGACTTTGAACGAAACATTACTTCCTGCAATGAAGGAAGTAGGTGATAAATTTGGAGCAGGTGAAATAATTCTCCCTTTTGTTCTCAAATCTGCGGAATGCATGAAGGCTGCTGTAGCTGAATTAGAAAAATATCTTATTAAAAAGAAAGATGTTTCAAAAGGAAGAATTGTATTATGTACTGTATATGGTGATGTTCATGATATAGGAAAAAATCTAGTTAAAACAATTCTAGTGAATAATGGATATTCTGTTTACGATTTAGGTAAACAGGTACAATTGCAAACAATTGTTAATAAAATTAGTGAAGTAAATGCTGATGCCGTGGGATTGTCGGCCTTGCTTGTTTCTACGTCAAAACAAATGCAAATATTTGTTGATTATGCTAAAGAACATAATATACAAATACCAATACTTTGTGGAGGTGCTGCTATAAATACTAACTATATAAATAGAATAGCAAAGAACGGAGGACTCTATGAACAAGGTGTTTTCTATTGTAAAACTGCTTTTGATGGTCTGAATGTAATGAACAATTTAATGTCAGATAAAAGGATTCAATATATTTCCCACTGGAAAGAAAAAGTAGAGCTATGGAAAGAGTTCAAACCGACCTCAATAAATGTCTCTCAGACCGCCAATAAACATAGTGGTATTAAACCGGTTCTATCACCCCCCATTCCACCGAGCATAGGTCTTCAAATTCGATTAGGTCTTGAAGATATAAATTTAGAGGATGTATGGAATTTTATAAATAAAAAGTCACTTTTTACTTTATCGTGGAGTTTTAGAGGAAAAGCTGCATCAGGCTTATCAGAAGAAGCAGAAAAATTACTGATTGAATGGAAAAAAAGAGTTATCGATGAAAATCTTTTTTCACCCAAGGTAGTTTATGGATATTTTCGCTGTCACAATCGAAATAATAAGCTAGTTGTAGATTCTTCCAAAGGCAACGAAGTTATTTTTGATTTTCCTCGTTCTACAAAAGGAAGGAATTTGTGCTTGACTGATTATTTTGGAGAAAATGATATAGTTGCATTTCAATCCGTCACCGTTGGTAAGAAAGCATCTTATACAATTGAAAAATGGAATGAAGAAAACAAATATACGGATGCATACTATCTGCATGGACTGGCTGTTGAAACTGCCGAAGCATTAGCTGATTGGACAAACTCTTTAATTCGAAAGGAATTAAAGATTGACTCAAAAAGAGGATTACGATACAGTTGGGGATATCCAAGTTGTCCTGATATTGCTCAACATAAATTAGTATGGGAACTTTTAGATCCTGCTAAATCCGATATGACATTAACAGAAGCTGGACAAATAGTTCCCGATCAGTCAACAGCTGCCATTGTTATTCATCATCCCGAAGCAGAATATTTTACACTCTAAATTTATTTATTTACTGCTGTTGCTGTATTGATTTCTTATAAAATAGATGATAGGTCATCTTTAGATTAGATTTCTAAGCGATAGATGTATAAAATAATCTATTAGAATTATAATGATAATTTAATGTCTGTTTGTGATTTTGTACTGGCATGTTCTATAGATGATTCTCCAAGCTACTTTACATATGATAATGATGATACCATGATAATTATTCAATCAAAATCAAGTGCTCTTGCAAGTAATTCAGATTTTTGTTATATCGAACCATATATAGAATTACTAATATCCCATGAATCAGTTCATTTTGTTATAAAAAAGATAGAAGGTTCTCTTGACTCGGAAATGCTAGATAGCCTTGAGGTAATAATCCATAGAAATGCAAAAAACTATCAAGTTACAATAAACAATATGCTTTTTGCTTCTGATAACACAGGTTTAGTATTAGAATAATGGTCCTAGATAATTTATTATTATTATTAACATCATCATTTACAACTACTTTTCAGTTCACCAATAAATCGATTTAGTGAATTATAAAGTAATTCGTTAGTCTCGATTTCCTTTATTTTTTTTATAATTGCACTTCCTATAATTACCGCATCTGCTCCAGCATCAATCATGTATTTTATGTGTTGAGAATTACTTATGCCAAACCCTACCGCCAAAGGAATCTTATCTGCAGTAACTTTCTTGACTCTTTTTATTGATTCGATGGTATATTCATCAAATCCTTTTCTTTCTCCAGTTGTGCCATAAATTGATATAGCATACAAAAAACCGGTACAAATTCTGCTAATCCTCTTCAATCTCTTTTTTGAGGTGTTAGGAGATACTAAAAAAATTGTAGACATTCCTATATTCTGCATTGTATTTAGATATTCTTTAGATTCCTCTATTGGAATATCTGGAATTATAAAACCGTCAATACCACTTTCTTTAGCCTTTTCTGCAAATTGAATGTATCCTTTTCTATACAAAATA
>DASVEV010000032.1:0-2390 GCA_036380415.1 Nitrososphaeraceae archaeon | reverse complement strand
TCTAAAGGACGGGATCACCCATTCTTAGATCTTAAGTCCCGCGTCTCCAAATTTTTTGTTATTTGGCCGGGCTCTACGACCCCCGCCCATTATGCAAGTCTGATAACCCTGATATTAAACTTTACAAATGTGATTTTTATCACATAACTCCCTTTATCATCTTAATATATAATAACTAATTTTAATTTCACAATTTATGGAAATGGTACTGCATTAAACGGAAGTAAAAATGGCACTTCATCTTCCGCTTCCTTTTCATCCTTTCCCTCTTCCTTTACATTATCTTTACTATCTCTATTATCATCAGCATTATTATCTTCAAACAATTCATCTAGAGAAATATCTTCAAAATCCTCTTCCTTTTCTTCCTTTACATTATCCTTACTATCTCTATTATCATCTCTCTCGTCCTTTTCTTCCTTTACATTATCCTTACTATCTCTATTATCATCTCTCTCGTCCTTTTCTTCCTTTACATTATCCTTACTATCGTCTTCCTTTCCTAGAACAATATATTTATAAAATGAAATATCAATACTTAAAAATAGTAAAATACTTAGTAAAAATGGAAGGTATATTTCTTTTCTAAACAATTGTAGTACTATTACTCATGTTATTTTAAATTATATTAGCTTTAAGTAACGTATTACTAGATAATAATACAGGTATATTTAATAGAAATAATTTCTATATGAAACTATCATTAGATAGTTTGTATTTGTATAAACAAAATTTTATTTTGAGGTGTATGAAAAATGTATAATTATTATCCTATTCTTTTCATTTTCGAGCCACATTTTGGACACGTTAAATTATCATGCTTAGTTCCACAGACCATACAGTAATAGTTAACCTTGTTAGAATTAAACATGGAAAAGTTCTCCACTCCGCCTCCAAATTTTCTCATTTCTCTTCTTCTTATGTAAAAGCTCAAAAATAATACTATTGGAATTATTACAATAATTGAATATGGGAATGGAATTATAAAAGAAATTACAATACTAATTGCAAAATATATTGATATCCATTTTAATTGTTGAAAAATAAAATTTTTATTATTCAATAACTATATTATATATTTCATGTAAATAAATCTTGATCTACTTTTAATTATTGAAATTTTTTTTTGATTTAATATCTCATCAAACAATTAATTAATATAACGAAAAGATTAGTATTATATCTAAAAACTACAAATGATTGAAATAACTTTAGGACATACTCCAGATGCTGATGATGCTTTTATGTTTTATGGATTAGCAAGTGAAAATGTAGAGTCTAATGAATTTCATATTACTCATGTAATTGAAGATATTGAAAAGCTCAATAAACGTGCATTGAATAATGAGTTAGACATAACAGCTATATCTGTTTATGCCTATGCTTTTCTTAAGGATTATGTAATTCTTCGAAGTGGAGGAAGTTTTGGAATAAATTACGGTCCAATTATTTTAGCAAAAGAGAAGTTTTTAAAATATGATTTAAATAAAAAGATAATAGCTATACCTGGAAAGATGACTTCAGCGTATTTATTATTATCTCTTTTGTTAGGTAATTTTAAAGAAAAAGAATTACCTTTTCATACTATACCTCAAGCAATAATAGACAATCAAGTTGATGCTGGTTTAGTAATTCATGAAATTCAACTTACTTACAAGTCATTAAATCTACACAAAATTATAGATTTAGGATCTTGGTGGGATAAGCTTACTAACGGTTTGCCCGTCCCATTAGGTATAAATGTTGCAAATAAGAAAACATTAACATTAGAACAGATTAGACGCTTTGACTCCTTGTTTAAAAATTCTATAATTTATGGGTTAAATAACATGGAAGAAGCTTTAGATTATGCCATGAAGTATGGAAGAGGTCAATCAAAAGATATGATATCTAAATTTGTTAAAATGTATGTGAACGAAATCACTGTTGATATGGGTGAAAAGGGAAAGACATCTATTGAACGAATCTTTCAATTGGCATCTGAAAGAAATATTATATCTCCATTTCAAATCGATTTTGCCTAATTTATAGAAATTTATAAAACCAACTTTAAGATATATATCTTTATTCAATTAATTACAATCAGAACTATTCTTGAAATTTCCATCGTAAGGATTTATTTATGAGAATGTAGTATGAGCATATAGTTTTACAGTTCATTAATTTATAAAATAGAATATTATGATAAAAAAGTAATAGTTTATGTCGATTTTGTAATTTTCTGATATGTTGTTGATTTGTATAACTATTAGTATTTTTCTATTACTTTAAAAAATGTATCTCGTTGAGCAGGTTCTCTTTTTATTTCTTTGATCAAATTTACAAGTTCCTGTATTGATATACCACTAGCTTTTCCCGCAGCACGAAATATTTCTTCTGAAAAAGCTGTA
>DASVEV010000031.1:0-3406 GCA_036380415.1 Nitrososphaeraceae archaeon | reverse complement strand
TATTTTTAAAGATATTTGGGCTGACTCTTTAACTAAAACATCATTTTTTGATACAATAGTTGCAGTTCAACATAGTGTCTACATAGTAAAGATAAAGGAAAGGGAATGGGCTAAACTAAAAGTATAACATTATTTTTGTAACTTTATTTCAGAATTTATTATATATTCCAGTTTATAAACTTTTTAACCTTCTCATAAATACACAAGCCGATGTTGAGTAAATTCTATCTATTATTTTGAGGTTCATCTTAATTTTGTGATAATTAGGTATCTAAACTTTATGTGATAAATTAGGGAGCCTTTGAGAATAATGCATATAGCGGGCTAAAAGTAATTTCCTAATATAGCAGATATAGACTAATCTTAAAGTTTCTCATAGTATCACAATAGAAATTCAGATCTATTTAATATTCTAACATTCTCTTTGGATATAGCCTAGAAATTATTTTAGTTAAAGTAAATAATACTTGAGCAAACTAAATCAAGTCAAAGTGAGTCAGACTGGATAAGGACTGGCACATCATTTCTTAAATTCTTCTAAATACAACTTTGTCGATATGTAGTTTTAGAATATTTAGAAAAATGATGAGATATTAGCATATAAAACAATGTTAAAACGGGCTGAAAAAATAATGGCTAAAGATGTAATAAACATACTAAAACAAAACCTGCAGGAAAAAGAATCAATGTATGATAAAATAAGAACTTTTGAATCTAAAATGCTTAATGACAGAGGAGAAAATAATAATCATCCTGATTCATTTAAGTTAGGATCTGCAGTTGCTGATATGTTGACTTATTGGAATTCACAAAAAAGCCCATCTAAAGTATATGTGTTGAATAGAAGAGTGCATCACGGAGCAATTGGTGCTTTGCTCGGTTTATCTACTTTATACAAAAATACTCCAATTGCTACTGATATTTTGTCAGGGTTGGGTGTCGGTCTTCAAAAAGATGATTATAATGATTCCAAAGAATGTTCTTATTTAAGAAAAAAGAAGATGAGGCAAAAGAAAATAAATAATTTAACGAGTATAGCATTTGAAAATTAAGAGTAATAGACATTGATGAGGACCATAATTGATTTATTTAGTTAATTTTTATGCGAGATATCATATCTTTCTTGTCTCTCTTGTTAGATGGCTACATCTACTCACTTCAAAAGGTTAATTTTAATACTACATCTACCGTATTGTTCACAACTTTAATACATCAACTTTATAATTATCCTCAAATTCTGATGAGAAAGAAAGGATATTTGTTAATAAAACCAATTCATATTGTTAAATATTTTATTATATATTTTTAACATGTCAAGTGAGGTCATACCTTCTACTACCAATTCTTTATCAAATTTAAAAGAGGGTTCTATCTTTTTTGTAGGAAATACTACATTACTATTTTTCGCTGGTTCTACTATCTAATAGTCGGCTTTTTATAAAACTTCATTAATTTAGCAGATTATACCCTATTACAAAAGAAAAATGAACAATAATTATACAGCAATTATTGAACTTCAGAATGAATATGCTAAGAAGGTCATCACTCATGATTATTTAAATAATTTTGATACTGTTTGTGGTATAGATGTTTCTTATAAGGGTTCTAATGCTTTTTGTTCTGCTGTAATAATTAATAAAATTACCCTTAAATCAATTGAGATAGTGAATGAAAAAAGTACCGTGAAATATCCCTATATCCCAGGGCTTTTTATGTTAAGAGAAGCGGAACCTTTACTAAAAATCTTAAGGTTATTAAAAAACTCATTTGATGTACTACTAATTGATGGTCATGGAATCTTACATCCAAGAAAATGTGGATTGGCTTGCTATATAGGCATAATAATTGACAAACCAACAATAGGGGTTGCAAAAAACTTATTATGTGGTTCAACATTAGAAAATAATTACATAGAATACAATAAAAAAATTCTAGGATATAGAATTAGAAAGCATAATAAAAAAGACATCTATATCAGTATAGGATATAAAATCAGTCTAGAAACTGCAGTTAGCATTGTTAGAAACCTAACAAAAAAACGTGAATTTATTCCAGAGCCTTTAAGGATAGCAGATACTAATTCTAAAAAATATAGTAATTTTAAATAGAAGATGCGATATTAAATTTATACCATAGCATTCTTTAGAATTTCATTTCTAATAATGGATTAAATCCAAAATAATCTTCTTTTATGAAAGAATACGAGAAACAAAAACAACAATCTTTTATGGCGAATTTGGAAAATCTAACTGGACATCTACTATGTTAATTGAAGAAAATGAAAATAGGCTCGATTTGTTAAATACAGAAATACAGCAACAATCATATGTAATACCTGAATCAAATAAAATAAAAATTCTTCGATTAGTATTCATTAATAAATAAATTTTATAAATAATAATAGTACATAGAAAAAGAATAAATAAAAGTTTGGATCTTTTAAGTTCTCTATTTTCAGAACTTTCATTTAATAATAAGTACTATATGATTCATCTCAGTAGCCATTTTCACCATAGTTATTTTCTTCAGGGTAGCCATTTGCACCATAGTTATTTTCTTCAGGGTAGCCATTTTCACCATAGTTATCGTATGGTCTTTCATTATAACCGTAGAAATCTTTCTTTCCTATTATTACCGTATTATGATCCTGTGGATCTAATGCTCTAACATCTACAACACAAACTGCGAAATTCGTATCATCCATTTCATCTTCAACATATTCTAATTGGAATGATGCTGCAGCTCGATAATCGGTACCGGGAGTGAAGACTAGACTCTGGTTAAAATTACCTCCAGTTACTGATTTTGAAAGGTTTTTAATATTGCTTCATTTTGTTTAACAAATATCCTACCAGGTGATTCATGTGTAAGATCGGCTACAGAAAGATTAAATCCCCGCATAGGATTAACTCCACATAGTTCATCCGTTCCTAATATTACATAGTGATTATGAATAACAGGATCAGCAGCACTTTGTTGCAATTCACTATCTGCAATTGGAAGTCCAGGATGTGAAGTCGTTGCAATCACATTTTGTATACCTGATTCATCTACTGTTATAATTCCATATCCCCAATCAATTCCTGGATTGTGTTTAGGAATATCTCCTTGTGCTTTGAAAATTATATCTGTTATTACTTTATCATTTATGTCTATTACTGCTTTTTTTAGATTTAAAAAATTGCCTTGGTTTGGAAATGCAGAGACAGCCAGTGGAGAAAAAATCATTCCGACTGCAAAGAGAGACATCACTACAAATATCGTTTTATTCGACATATGTACTATTTTTTTATAACCTTTTTATATGTGACGTTATATACTACACAATTATTATTATACTACATAATATTCGAAAAAAAATAGCTATACTACTTAAGATAAATAAAAAATATTATTTAACTAATTT
>DASVEV010000030.1:0-8887 GCA_036380415.1 Nitrososphaeraceae archaeon | reverse complement strand
CTTTTTCTTACTTCATTATTTAATGTATTATTCCACTTTATAAAAAATATGATTAAAATCAGAACTGCAAATGAAAGGCCAAAAATCAACGAAAAACCTTTTACTCTTTCCGTATGAAGAATATCATTGATATGGGAATATATTTGTGTAGTAGGTGTTATTACGAATATAAAATATTCAGGTTTTTCTTGTAACAAAATTGGGTAGCCTGTATTTAGTCTCTCACCACTTCCAAAATCATATACTGAAGATCCTCCTAATAATTTACCGGAAAAGACTTTACGATAATAATTATTTTGGGTATCTGTTACATTAAAAAAATTTTGGACATCGTTATCAAAAAAATTCATTCCTATGAATTGGGTCCTAGGAGTGGCGAGGTAATTTTTTTTACTATCATACGCTACTAAAAACTGTGAATCAACATTGTTAATATTTCCAGAATGTGCAAAAAAAGGCTCAGTAGGTATCTGTATCCCAATTATTCCTATATATTTTCCACTATCACTATTTACTATTGGAACAGTTAATGCAATACTAAATATATTATCAATTCCCTTAAATCCATCTGAAAAAGTTGGTTTTAGAGTATTTCTTGTCTCTTGTACATAATCTCTAAATGAAATATCTATATTAACAAAACTTCTTTTTCCTTCAGATACTATATTATGTGTTATTATATTATCTTCATCAGCAATAAACAACCCATCAACTTTAGTAATATCATTAATTTGATCAAATTTTTCTTTCATAAGCTGATGAATTCTATCTCCATATAGTTCACCTTGTTGTAGAGGAACAGAATCTGCTATTCCCTGAAGGATTGACATAATCAATTTCAGGTCAGATCCAATGCTTTCAGAAATAATTTGTGTAGTTTCTATTTGACGGTCTTTATACTGGTTAAATATACTATCTTTAATGTTTTGTTCTGTAATATTCTGTTGATAAAAAAATAAGCCAAATGAAGAAATAATTATTGCAACTACTGAGATAATACCTATCTCTTTTCTCTTTCTAGAGAAAAAGTCGTCTTCATCAATAATTATTCCTTCCTTCCTTTCCATCTGTCAGTAAAGTACAAATTGACTATGTATTAAATCTCTTTTTAATTAGAAACATCAAGGATTCGATTCAGATCTTTCTGGTATAATGATCCTTTTTTTAATTTTATTCTCTAAGCTGATTAGTTTAATTTTTTACATTTCAGGAAATTTATTTTCTAGTGCTTAAATTGGTGATATAAATTTTCTTATGTCTGAAAGCTCCCACTAGCCTATAAGCAAAGCTTGAAGATTTGTCTACTAAAGTTACTACTTTGATTATTTTTTTAGTTTGATCAAATGTATTTCTTCATTCAATACAAGAAGACCAGTATGGAAGTTGGATTATTTTGATAAGAATTATGCCATAGGCTTTGGTTTAATTATATAATGTCTAGCAAATCCTATCTTGATTTTATAAAGAAATGAATAAAGATCCAAATAAAAAATAGTTTTAGTTAGTGAGTGCATTTATTAAAGATAATTAATTTTTTGTAGGATTTACTGAAGGCATCAGAGTATTGTCTGATTGATTGTGTTTTCGTTATTAATGTATCATTTGTAAAATAAAAATCTGTAGAAATTTTAATAGTTATAGTTCATTTTCTTCTAGTTTTATAGAGTCATCTGCGAAAATCTTTCAATTATTTAGTATTGCATTTCTAACTTTCTCTTTAAGATAAATCATCTATAACCATTAATGTTGCTTCATTCTACTGCTCTAGCCCAAATCTCAGAAATTGTAGTCCTTTCTCTATTTATTGTTCTTGTGAAGAAAGAATTAATTCCAAGATATAGCTTTTATCATTAATCGATATAATTAATGATAATTTATATTAATAACTGGCAGCAAGCGTATACAAGTTTACTAAATGTAAATATTAACTCTATATTAGTTATTGTTGAAAGTAATTTATAAAAAAATCATCAAATGAGAAGTATTAATGAATTCACTAGTCATTGGCAGTCGTCCATGACTTATCTCAAACTCCAGATACTATGATAATAGATATAATAGAATTCAGATACAGCCATTGCACTAGTATCATAACTCTTCCATTATCGTAGATGTTACCTCAACTACTACAATTTTAGGCGAACAAAATCGTAAAAAATTTTTTATTAATCAAAAAAATTCAATAGAAGATAAAATTCTTCTATCTATCTATCTATTTTTTATTTTTTCCCGTACTTTGAGATGCTTTTCCACCCTTACGGGCTACTTTTGTTTTTGTCTCTTTATCTGCAGAGGCTAATCCTCTTTTGCTTGTATCACTTTTTTTCTTACCTTTAGTGTTTTTACTGTCTTTAGACATATTGATCGTACTACTTGGTTATATTATTTAATAATTTTTAATAATTATTATGTTATTATATTCGGTAGATTTTTCTTTATCTATTATTTGATGAATAGTGAAATTATATATGAAAATGCTAATGCTTTAAACACAATAATTAAAAGCAAAATCCAAATAAATGTATTTTTACTCATTTCTTTCAATTTAACATACAATATTATTTAGATAAAATTTTTACCTTTGAAATAGAAATTTGATAAGGGATAAAGTAGTAATAAGTTAATCGAATTATTGCATGAAATCAGTTAACAACCACATTCAAAGTTTTATTCTTGTTCTTCAGAATGTACTTTATAATCTAAAACAACTTTTGATGAATTAGAATCTTTGACAAAAGTATTATTTTTATCATCAAAGAATCTTAAAGATACGTATTAGGTTCAAATTCCTCTGCAATTGTATAGGCATTAAAACCTCCGTTTCATTAGTTAAAGTGATCGTACTAGTCCTTTATTCCTTCAGAATTAATAAACTTCCCATTAATATTTCCATTATTGTTGAAACCATTAACTATGAAATTGAATCTATGGTCTTCCGGCCGTTTCTCTACATTCTGGAGAAATTATGACAATTAGCGATAAGGTATTAACATATATAGTAATATCCAATATTATGCTGAATGTAAAAAATTGTAAATATAGATGAATAAATTAAAGAATAATAATGTTAACAAAGTTTGTTTTTTTTAAATCATAACCAAATTTAATAATTAAAGAATTGTAATAGATATATTATATAATTTAAATTTGATTGATAGAAAAATTTTTGATTTCAAAGTTGATCTAATTCAAATTCTTCAATGTATTTATCAGAATTATGACCTCCTTTAACTTTTTCAATATATTCTAACGCTTTTTCTTCTGTAGAAAAGATTTTATCTATAGATTTATTATTGGTTTCTTTTTCATTCCATATAACCCAAACTTTCATTATTTTATATCTAATAAATCGCATGATTTTAAATTATTGTTATTTTTAAATTTATTACAAATATTATCGATCTTTTATAGTATCCAAAGTAGTTTTTGAATAATAATTCTTTGCATGGTCTAATGCAATCTTTTCTTTATTCGAAAGTGGTAATTCTAGCATCTCTTTGAATTGCATTGCATTAATGACTGCTTTACCACCATAATGATTATTGAAGTAAATCCGGAGAGTATTTGTTTTGGCAATTATTTCTTTTACTTTATCAACCCATGGTATCAATTCTTCTTTAGTATAACGATAATTGTATCTGTGTTTTGGATTTCTTCCATGGAACCTGATAAATGAATGGTTTTTTGAGGTAATTGTAATTTCAGAAAGATACTGAAGATTGTCTAATATCGGAGAATCTGTCATTACTGCTGCAATATTATAATGCTTCAACATTTCCCATGGACCTTCTGTATTCCAAGATGGATGCCTGAATTCTATTGCATAATGGTAGTCTGAAGACAATCTCTCAAGAAAATTCTCAGTATTTTTAAAATCGGTTACAGTGAAGCTAGGAGGTAATTGTATAAGTATAGCACCTAATTTTTTTGCCATTCGAAGTGGTGAAATTTTATCAAGAAATTCATCTAGTGATGAAATTGCCCCTTTATTAACATCTAATCTTTTTATATGAGTAACTGTTTCTGGAACTTTTATCGAAAATTCAAAATGATCAGGTGTAGCTTTATCCATTCCAATAAAAGTCTGTTTAGTCATATACTTGTAAAATTTTTCATAGAAGGAAGAATCCATTTCTACTGTATTAAAAAATTGAGAATAATACGAAAGACGTTTTGTTTGACCATTAGGATAAAAGACTTTGGTCCAACCTCCTTTTTCTGGAAGGTCTGCATAACTCCATCCTGAGCAACCAATTAGTATTTGATGCATAGTATCAATTAAAATACAATTTCATTATAAATAAAATCATTCAAATTGAATATATATTTGAATACATGAATTTAACACCATTAAAAATAGTAAATGTTGTATAAATTTTCATTCTGTATGCTCTTACAATTTTAATAGTTATAAATCCTTTATAAATAATACTATAAATCAAAAAATTTTACAATTCTTTCACAGAATTATACTTAAATATCAAAGGATTAATATTTCATTATTGAAATGTCAACTAAATCTATAGCCTTGTTGACGATGAGCTTGATATTGTAGATTTATTCAAAGAAGCTTTAGAAATGAAAGGCTATTATGTTTGTCCTTTTACTAATCCACTTTTAGCACTGGATCATATTATAAAAGATCCTGGTAGATATTCTTTAATTATTTCTGACTTTAGAATGCAGCAAATGAATGGTAACGAATTAGCTACCAAACTGCTGCAAACCAATACAAACTTTAAAGTAATATTAATGAGTGCTTATACTGACGTTGAATGTGACCCAAATTTTCAATTTACTAGCAAGCCAATAACAATACCTCAACTTTTGCAAATTGTAAAAGATAGTACAAGTAGCTCATAATATGTATACTCTGATTGATAAGATAAAATACTGGGCGAGCACCAACAAAATAAGAAAATATCGTTTAATAGTAAAACACTTTTAAGAGTTTTGCAATAAGTGGAAGTAGGGTTGAGCCTAACACAATAAATTTTAATTTTAAAGAATTGAATAGTAATTGGTTATTATTTTCTCATGTAGATTTAAATTGTTAACCAACAATAATCTAAAATTTCATAAGTAAAAACTTATCTTAAAATAAAAATTGAATTATTTTCCTCAACTTAAGGAAATTATTCTTTTTTTGCTATTCTTATTCTTTATCTCTGCGGCCACCGCTAGATGCTTTTCCACCTTCGCGTGCGACTCTTTTTCTTGTTTCTTCATCTGCTGCTTGTAATCCACGTTCATCATGTGGGGCTTTTCCACCTTCACTTGCTACTCTTTTTCTTGTTTTTTCATCCGCAGAGGCTAATCCTCTATTATCATTGCTCATTGTCTAAAAGTAGTTACATAGTTTATAAAACTTGGATATAATTTATCTAAAAGTATAGAGATAATAGTTTGACTATATTTCTTTAACATCTTTGATAATTGGAATTATATTTCTTATTTTACCATTATATAGACAACCATTATATAGACAAATAAAAGACTAAACAAGTCAAAAGAAAAATTAGATAATGACTGGATAATTACCAGAAAATATAGATAATATATATTTTCATAGGTTTGGATGCTAATAATTATAATAAATGTGCCTAAACAATAGGAAAAATATTATAATAGACAATCTTTGGATCTAATTAGACAGAGTTTGATAGACAACATATTATTGTATAATAAATTGAAGAATAAATAATAAGTAAAATTGGCGTTATTACTGCAAATAATAAATACATGTATAAAAATAAGGAATACATACCAGAAATAGAGAATATTGTCATTTAAAAACCAATTCCATTATGGGAAGGAAAAAGCTAATTACTTTTTTAATTAGATAAATAGTAGATTAGTAATACTTAAATTTGTAATTCTTGGTAATATTAATATAAAATTTTATCTCTTTTCTGTCCACCGTTATTATTTTTATTATTATCAGTCCAATATTTTTTAAATGATTTTAATATATTTTCCTTTGACACTGGTACCTTGTATATTTCCTCTGACCAAAGTACTTTTTCTATATCTTGCATATGTTTAATTTCCGAAATAACATCTACCAAACATTCACTATTATCATATACAAATTCTGCAACTATATCAGAATTTCCTACATGAATAGATACTGATAATATGCCATCTAGTTTTGATATTGTTTCTGCTCTCTGTTTTAAAGTCCCATCTCTGAGATAAATGTGTAACATACCCTTTTTAATTCCTAATATTTTGAAATTTGGAATATATTCTTGAGTTACTATCTTTGAAAGTAATATAATTCTAGTCCTTCTCTGAATAGTACTAAGAGGTATTTTTAATGTAGACGATATTTTTTTATTATCATAACCAAGAACAAGCAAAGTAATTATTTTAAAGTCTACCTTATCGAACTTAAGTTTGTCATTATCTATAGCGCTTACAATTTGCAATTAACTGCAGCAGAACCTAGAAAAGTTTGTCATATTATATATCTAATTATATAGTAACAAACATCGTTTATAACATTTTCTATTAAAAATAGTGTCTTGATACACAATTGAACAAATAAATGATTTGTATGAGATATTAGAGAGTAAAAATAGTTTTTAACATCATTTGAGCATATACGACTTTACAACATTTACTATTACTAAACGATTATCATAATAATTTGCTTAGATAAACGAATTTGCTTTTTTATATTGTAAAAGGAAGAAAGAGTAGAATTTTCATATTCTAATACCTTTTCTATTCTTTCGTTTTTTTAAGGTTCCAATATGTGCAAGAATCGTTACACCATCTTTTCTAATAGTAAAGTAAATTTTACATAGTATTTCAAAATTGGTATAAACAATAACTTTATGGATACCAGTAGGAGTGAGTAATAATGACTTTAATCTCTAATCTGTAATAATATATTGTTTATATTATAATTGAATTATATTCTAAATTAGCTTAATAATTGTTGAATTAGTCATTCAAAAAGGCAGTTAAATGGTTTATCAATTAATATTGATAATGCTAAGCGCGTCCAAACACCTGGATTTACAATCTAACATAAAGATGGAACTTCTAAATCTATAATTACAACAAACAGCAAAATTACAATATTCAATTGTTAAATATTATATTTTTCACTAGATATCATGAGTTCATCAGAAAACGAAAATTATGAAGGAAAAGATCCAATGTCACCAGAGAAGCTTACTTCTCATGAACCTACTGCAGTAAAAAGAGATTCAAATGATCAAGAAATTGATGAATCAGAACAGATAGGAACTGATTCAGAAGAAGCAAAAGAAAAATACAGAAGACAAGGCATGACTAAAGTATCTGGAGATTCAAATCTAAATACAAATACAAGTTATGAAGGAAATACAAATACTCATGCTGATAATCTTGATTCAACTTCTTATGGTGATGTCAAAGATGATGTCAAAGAAGGTGCTGAGGGCACTTTTGATAAACTAAAGGCAGGTGCTAAAGCAGTTGGAAAGAAGATAACCGACCCAGATAGAAGTTTAGAAGACGAGTATAATCGAGAGAAATCATAGAAGATAAAAGAGGTCAAAATAAATATCTATTTTTCCTGATTTTCATTTTTTATCGAACATTAGTTTTATATAGTATTAAATAATTTTCAATATAATTATCAGAAAATTATAGATGTTTAAAATAAACTTATCCATATACTTATTGTATTTTAAGTTACAAAATCAATGTACATTTTTATGAATGACACTTCAGCTCTACTTTCACATTAATTTCAGATCAGCCATTCTTGTTTTGTTATTTCATAACTACTTCCATTACAATGAAATTTAGATTTATAATAAGTATATTGATCATAAAACTGTGGTAATGTGTTAATGGAGTCTAAAGATATTTTAATGGTGAATTCAACAATAATTGGAGGAATTTTAATTCTACTTACTATTTCATCATTTTCGGAAAATGAATTTCCTAATAGATCTATTTTTGTAGTAATAGCAGTTGTAGTGGTAATTATTTTTTCTATTTCTTCTATTAGTATTTTCTACGACAAACAAGAACAAATTATTAAAAAATATTCGAAGATGGGATTTATAGCATTGGTTGGATTTATGATCTTTATAGGAATAACAAATATCATCAATATTATATCTCCCGACATTTGGGAGAAATATGCTATAACTAATAAAATTGCTTTTAGCAATACAACAACTTTTTCTAATAGCAATACATAACCTCCTATAAATCAAAAATAACGATTCCAGAAAATAATAGAGATAACTCAATTTCTAAGTTATTATCTATTATTTTGATTGAATAAAACTTATGGCTTCAATAATGTATTGTATATGGGATTTGATAATGAGTTTGTTAGTATATTAATTATAGATCCATCAACCGACTTTTGACACCATCTTTTAAAAATTGAATCAACCAACAAAGTTGACAAAGTTTTGAGATAGAATTCCTTAAATAGATTAATCATGTTTATTTAATAATGACAAAAAGTTTTGGATGCTCTGATGTGGGTGTAAATTGTAATTGGACGACTACTGCTGATTCAGAAGAGGACATAATGACAAAGATTAAAGAACATGCAAATAGTGTTCATGGTTTTAAAGAAATACCACAAGATCTTGCAGAGAAAGTAAAATCAGCCATTAAAGAACAATAATATCTATTTTTTTATTATACACTAAATCCATTTTTAATATATGATTTTACAAATTTTATCTTAAAAATATATAGATAATGTAATGATTATTTAACCTTTCAGAATATATAATATTTTATGTTGAATTAATTCATCTACATTGACCTTAATATTAGATACTTTATTAATAAAATGAAAATAGATCTTTGCCTGATAAATAAAATTGTATACAACATCGTGATTTATATAACATTATTTTAT